>JBCDIQ010000165.1:0-11965 GCA_039024295.1 Bacteroidota bacterium
CGATTTTGTATTAAGGGGAGATACTTCTTTCTCGATTTTCACCGAAAGTATAGAAAAAAGTAAACCTCTCGTATTCGAATCCCTGGAGTTTGGGGCCAATAGCTACAAACTTGCAGGAGAGGTAAAGCCTAAGCTCGATTACATTGTGAAGTTTCTCCAAACGTACCCCATGTACAAAATTGTCATCGAAGGTCATACTGATTCCGATGGGGAAGAGGCATACAATGAAGACCTTTCGCTTCAGCGTGCACGCCAAATTCAGGCGTACATCACCAAAGAAGGTGATTTTAGCAGATCTCGGGTAAAAGCAGTAGGGTACGGAGAGACACGCCCTTTGGTACCCAATGACTCAGAAGCAAATAAAGTCCGAAATCGTCGGGTAGAGTTCCGGCTGGAATACGATCCTTCTTACAAAGGAGATGCAATTCTTCCCATGAAAGAAGAACTTCACTTTGATGAAGAGTTCATGGATGAGGAGGACGACTATGATCCAACAGAATTATTGAAGGAGTATGACATGTTTGACGAAACAGATGACTATTGGGATGAGTTAGATGAAGACGACCTGGATGACCTTGAGCGCGAGCTTGAAAAAGATATGGATGAAATTTCCCTAGACGATGGTTAACTTGGCACAGTTTCTGTCTTTTTTATTACACACCTTAAATTATACAACCTACCAATTTCATAAGCCACCGAAATCGATTTCACCCTCAGACCTGATCCATTAATTATGTTATCCGTGTCGGACATCGTACTTCCCCTGCCACAGCTGTATATAGACGAATTAAAGGCAACGCCCCAGAATCCCATGTTTCATGCAGAGGGGAATGTTTATAACCATACGGTAATGGTGCTTGAGCAATTCCTGACGCATGCAGATAAATTTGGGCTGGATGAAGCAGAAAAGGAAGTTATGTACTGGGCCTGTGTGCTTCATGACATCGGCAAACCTGAGGTGACCCGAAAAGTCAATGGCCGCTGGAGTTCGAGGGGGCATGAGCGTGCAGGGCTTCACATTGCCAGAAATATTTTACTCCAGCATCCAGAAATCAGTGCACATCAGCGAAAGCGGATCATGGATTTGGTAAAATGGCACCAGATTCCCTTGAGGTGGGGGCTTAAAGGCGAAGGCTTGTCAACTTATCAATGGCTGGCCACTTGGACAGATATTCGTCTCTTGGCCATTTTCTTCTATTTTGACATTCACGGCCGAATATGTGTTGATAAAGAAAAGGTGTGCGGATTGGCCAATGACCTCATCCATAACATCGTTCCCAAAATAGAGTCTTCAATCGGAACATTCGAAGAAATTCAACAGGGCTACAACAACAGTTGCTACAGTAAAAAGGACGCCCTTTGGAATACCTTATGTAACAAAGAGTACCGCCTACTAGAGAAAATACTGAAAATTGACATGAAGGAGGTTCAGCCTCCTAACGGAGAATGTGTTATCACAATTGGTCCACCCAAAGCGGGAAAAACTGCCTATGTACAACAACATTTTCCAGAGCACAAATACCTAAAAATGGAAGACTTTGGGGTGAATCTGGACCAGACACCCGAGGAGCCACTGGATGTGGTTACCGTTAAATACGCCCTTTCTTTCCATATGAACCGCCAGAATAAACTCGTTCTTGACGGAACAAACCTACTCGCTACAAACCGGGAAAAAATTGCTACATTTTTCCGTGAATCGGGATACGCAGTCAGGTATTGCATTTTTGAGCCTTCTCTGGATGCTATGTTCCAAGCAAATCTGACTTCGCCGAACCCACACACAGAAGCTCAACTAAAAGAGGCTTTTGAATTGTTAGATTTTCCTCACCCTTGGGAAGCACATCATTTGGAGATCATTGCTGCGTAACCAAGTCGCAAAATAATAAATCCAAAAATTACTTTTTGATAGAGTGGCTAACATTGGCAAACTTAGCTTGGCTATTAAAACGAGCCTGAAGTTATGCGCACTCTTCTACCTATTACTCCGACACAAATTCTGATTTGTCTGCCCGACCCCTTGTATATCAGGTACGGTCTAGGTGTAAGGTCTGGGTTCGCTAGATGGTTTACTACACTTTTGGCATCAGCCACTAAGGCTGAAGGTTTTGCCATAGGTTTTACTACTTTCTACTATCTATTAATCAAACCCTTTTCCTTACGATCCTGTGTAAAAACAGGAGCGGGCCACTGATAGGGCGGCCTGGCAACCTTATGGTTGCTATCTGAGATAATATGCTTACACGAGAGCTCTTCTTATGAAGGGCTCTCAGCATTTTGTCAGGGGGTGAAAACTGAACTTTTGGTTTCACAACTGTGGAAAAACTCCTGCACCTTTCCACCATGCAAAACGCAATTGTACTTCAAGGAGGCGGAGCTTTGGGAGCTTATGAGTTTGGGGTGTTAAAGCGCCTGTATGAGCTCCCAGACTTCGAGACAGATCTAATCGCAGGGGTTTCCATTGGCGCCATCAATGCCGCTGTGCTTGCTGGCAGTAAGTTTGACAATCCCATTGAGGCGTTGGACCAATTATGGGAAATGCTTGCCATGAAACCCAGTCCGTTTATACCAGATGGAGCAGAACAGTTTGCTGCCTTGGGAGGCAACCCTGCATTTTTTGTTCCACGTCAGGATTACTGGAACTTTACCAACTGGACAAGCTATTATGACACCCGTCCACTTGCAGGCACTCTCTCACAAGTAATCAATTATGACAAGCTAAACTCAGGCAACCCCCGGCTGATTTTGAGTGCCACCAACATCGAAAGTGGTGACATTGCCTACTTCGACACGAAGAACGATACCTTAACAGAGGACCACATCATGGCAAGCGGGAGCCTGCCTCCAGGCTTCGGTCCTACCCACATTGCCGGCAATACCTACTGGGATGGAGGGTTGTTTAATAATACGCCCCTTTCCCCGGTCATGGATGCCCTAAAAGATTTGCCCAGTGGGAAAAAACGAATCTTTGTCATCAACCTCTTTCCCAGCAAAGGGGAAGTCCCTCAAAATATGATGGACGTTTCAGATCGAATGGTGGAGCTGCTGTTTTCAGATAAGCTGGAGCTGGACACCCGCATGGCCAGGCATGTGAATGAATACATCGAACTGGTGAAAGAGCTGGAGAAAGTCCTACCTAAAGATGCAGCAGGAAAAGCTATCCGTTCGCTTCCGGCATACAAACGGATCAAGCAATACACCTACATCGACGAAATTGTGGTCATTGAGCATGATGAGCCGGAAAAGGTGTACGGAGCTTTCGATTTTTCTGAATCGAGCATCAACAAGCGCATTGAATTCGGCTATGCAGACGCTTCCCGCGCATTGGAGCAGCTATAAGTGATTTTTAGTATGTTTGTGGCATGGTCTTGTACACTAGGCTCATGCTTGGCTGGCTGCTGTTGCTTTCTGTCATCGGAATAAGCGGTTGCGACTCTATAGGCCTCTCACAGGAGGAGCGATACATGCCCGTAAAAGACGGTAACTATTACGGGTTCATCGACAATAGTGGCAACATGGTGATCAGCCCACAATTTGCCTATGGAATCCAGTTCAGTGAAGGGCTGGCCGGGGTCAATGTGGGAGGTACGCCGGGCAGCCGGGACATGCCTGAAGATGGCAAGTGGGGATTCATCAATGAGAATGGTCGCCTGGTCATTAACCCCCTTTATTATTCCCCTCCCAATACAGGAAGTGCGCCATACGATCCTGAGAAGTTGCCACTCAGCATGCACATGGGATACCAGTTCAAAGATAGCCTGGCAGCTGTTTGGCTGGAAAACAGGTGGGTGTACATTGGCCATACGGGAGACACCCTCATTTCCTATGCCTATATCTTAAGCGATTCCAGCCGATATGACACCGTTAAAAAATACCCGATCCTATCGGCAAGAATCTTCAAAGAAGACCGAGCGGCTGTGTACACCCAGGATGGATGGGGCTACATCGACAAGGAAGGGCAATTGGTCATTCCTCCGAAGTATCTGTTTCCAATTGAGTTTAACAATGGGTATGCCGTTCTCATGAACAAGGATCGGCAGTTTGTATGCATCGACCGGTATGGAAGGAGACATTTTTCTCAATACAAGATTGAGTCAAATTTTTCGGAGGGCATCGCGCCAATGCAAGAAACCTTTATTGGGGAAAAGCCAAGGGACTCCGACCAATACAAGGTGGGGCTGATGGATACGAGTGGCCTGGTATTGATCCTGGCACAATTTGACAAAGTCGGCAGATTTGGCGCTGGCCTCTGCCCGGTACTGGTGGGGAGCGACAAGAAAAAACCTGCCCTGGATGACCGCATAGAGACCCTGGAAACCGATGGTGGCAAGTGGGGCTATGTCGATAATTCAGGCGTTTATCGTATCAATCCCGTATTTGACGGCGCAAAGGGATTTCGGGAAGGGCTGGCTGCTGCCAAAAGGTCCAGCCGGTGGGGGTACATCAATACCAGTGGAAAATGGGTGGTTGACCCTCAGTTCAAATTTGCCGGATACTTCACAGGAGGAATCGCCCGGGTGAAGCTGAGCGAAGTCCATGACATTTACGACAACAAATATGCCTTTATCAATACCAATGGAGATATCATTTGGATAGATAAGGAGTAACATCCGCAGCTAGAGGAGTAAAACGCCCTCGCTACGGATGGGTGAACGTAGGTTCAAAGAAGGCAGCACCGACAAAATATACCGCTCTCCAGAGCTGCCCCCTATTACCTAACAGCTAATGCCCGATACCTACTCCTATCACCTAATAGCTAATGCCTAAAACCTATCTCTTCACCACCTTCCCACTCCACATAGAATCCCTTGCCTGGATGCGCAGCACATACTGCCCGGCAGCTAAATTTGAAGTGTTCATGCGCACGGTTTGCGCACCAGCGGCTGCCTGCTGAGCGGTTTCCTGGACCACGCGCCCTTGTAAGTCATACAGGCGAGCGGTATAGGTACCGGGCTGGTCTAAGGTAAAGCTAGCTTCAACCTGATTGGTAAAGGGGTTGGGGCTAACTTGGACCGTTAGGGAACCAACTTCATCCTGGACTGAAGTGGTGGCTACATGTGTACCGTCAGGGGAGAGGCGAGCGTAATAATTATAAATATCGAGCCCTTGGGGAATGACTTTTTCGTAAACAGCATTTAGAATATACGATCCATCCTGGAGCTGCAGAACATCTTTGGGATATTGGTTGGCTGAATCTGTGATGGCTATTTCCCACTGCATATCTCCTTCTGAGCTAAATTTAGCAACATGAATTGAGGATAAAGTTTCAGTGGGAGCTATGCCTTTAGCCCCTCCTATTACAATACATCCTCCATCCGAAGTTGTCCGAAGTTTTAGCGGAACTACGTTCTGGTTTATCCCCTGGTCATCCAGGTACGTGTAGGACTTTTCCCATACCAACTCTCCCATATTTGTGAATTTCCAAACTTGAGAAGCTACTTTCTTATAATCATTTGGGTCATCGTCTTTGGAAAGCACATAAAAATGGCCGTCAGATGTTGTCGCAAGGTTAACAGCATGATCCTCCTTTCCTCCAAATAGATGTGTTCCCAATGTATCTCCTTGTTGGGTAGTGAATAATACCAAAAGACCGTCATCCATACGATTGGTAGAAGCCAATATCACAAAGTTGCCATCGGAGAGTTCCTTTATATCCATCCCATGCAGAGAGGGTGAAGTAACACCATTCAAATTATTGTAGTGATAAGTGTCGTAAGCTGCCAAATTACCTGTAGAGTCAAATCGAGTCAGTGAAATAGACGTGTAGCCGCTGCCCCATTTGTATGAGGAACCTGAAACCACTACCCTGCCAAACTGGTCAATCACACTCTTACCACCAAAATTTCGAATAGTTGTATCTCCCAAGATAGATTGAAATACCAAGTCACCAGAAGCATTTATCCTCAGTGCTGAAACGTTATAGCTGCGGCTTCTCTGAAGTAGGGTGGTTTTGGTCCCCGTAACCAAATACCCTCCATCATTTAGTTTGAATGCGTCCTCCAAACCCATGCTGGCATAGTTGGGCTTAATGTATTCCTGCAATACTTCGAATGTCGTGTCCATGACAACGTAGCCGATACCAAACCCCCGAACTTGCGTCACCATTTCGATTTGCCCATCTACCTCTGTGAAGAAGCCAGCAGTTATATAGCTGCTAGAGGTGTCTTCAAATAGGATGACAGGCTTAGTTACCTGGGCAAATGCTGCGGTGCTCATCAGCAAGAGGATGATAACTATCTGTAAATATTTCATTCCTAATGGTGTATAAAAGTTCAAAACCAGAGAAAAAGTGATCGTTTCTACTCAATTTACATATCTCAAGGCATTCATAAAAATCTAAACATCCGCAGCGAGGGGTATAAAACGCCCTCGCTACGGATGATGGGAACCTGGGTTCAAATAAGGCAACACCGAGCGACAAAACATATCGCTCTCCAGAGCTGCCCCCTATCACCTAATAGCTAATGCCTAAAACCTATCTCTTCACCACCTTCCCATTCCACATGGCGTTACCTGCCTGGATGCGCAGGACATACTGCCCGGCAGCTAAATTTGAAGTATTCATGCGCACCGTTTGCGCACCAGCGGCTGCCTGCTGAGCAGTTTCCTGTACTACCCGCCCTTGTAAGTCATATAGGCGAGCGGTATAGGTGCTGGGCTGATCTAGGGTAAAGCTGGCTTCAACCTGATTGGTAAAGGGGTTGGGGCTAACTAGGACCGTCAGGGAACCAACTTCTTCCTGTACCGAGGTGGTGGCCACATGGGTACCGTCGGGGGAGAGGCGGGCGTAATAGTTGTATGGAATGATGCTCACACTGTCAATGTACTCTTTCCGTGAGCTGACCACATATGATCCATCACTGAGCTGCATCACCCACCGAATATACTCAGCTGTGAACTCATCAGGAGACTCAATTAGCATATCCCATTGGTTATCCCCAGTTGGACTTAGCTTGAGTAAGTTTATACCTCCTTTTTTAATCGGCGCATTGCTATTCAATGGATCAAACCCACCGGGTACGTTACTAGCGACAATGCATCCCCCATCTGAAGTTACATAGCCATATTTGGGAATGGTTTTACGCAGCTCACTTTGGACATCACGATATTTGTAGTCCTTCGTCCACAATAAATTACCTTGGTGATCTACTTTGAAGATAGTAGCACCTCTTGAAAAAATTTGTTCAGCAATCACATAATATCCTCCGGGTGCTTCAAGTAGCGACAAAGGAAAATCCTCCGAAGTACCTGCTCGAGTACTACGAATAGAATCTCCATCTATATCCGTCCAAATTAGGAATGAGGTGCCGCTAACTGTGTAGGACCCAGTAGATGGGCTATTTGCGAGTATAACATACCCTGCATTATTGGGTCTATTGGCGACCCCTACTGCTGCGATCCCAATTTTATTACCTTGGGAAGTAGAGCCTAAATGAATTTTTGACCATAAAATATTTCCACTAGAATCCAATTTTATTAATCCAGCTCCACCTGTACCTTGCTTTGTTAAAGAGGCAGTAATTAAAACGTTCTGCTGCTGATCTACTACTCCCATACCCCCACCGAAGACCCGCTGACTGGTATCCACCACAAACACTCCCCATTGTTTCTTAGCGTTTTTATCCATTTGAAATGCAAAAGGATACAGTCTTGTCTGAGTAGGATCTGGGCGAGCGGCACCAGTTACCACAATTTTTCCTTCTGGCATCTGATGCGCAGAAGCCAATATACTCGCCACATAGGAGTAGTCTTCTGAAAGGATGTTGAAGTTGGTATCCATTCGGGTGATACCGATACCTGCCCCAGAGACATAAGACACCATTTCAAAGCCCTGGGCGGTCTCAAACATAATCCCAGGCTGAATGTAGTAAAGGCTTGTGTCTTCTAGGATAACAGTAGGTTTGGTGACTTGAGAAAAAGCAGGACTCAAGCAAAAAAGGCATATGAAGGGAATCAAATATTGAGTTTTCATTGTATTCAGTTTTGGGGTATTAGAAAGGAATTACCCAAAATGGATTTTGAGTAAACTGCGCCAAAGCCATACTAAGCCCTGCAATAAGTATAAATCCCGATCACGAATACTCGGACCATATCCGAAGGGAGGGGTAAAATGAGTTATGTATAAAAGATTTTAGCTTCAACAGATATAAAAATGAAGGTGGAATTGCAGTTCTTATCTGTTTTACCTTTTAATTCCTTTAGATGTTATAGTCTTTATGAAAATTTATTTTTCGAAATATGGGAATATGGATACAACATCGAATAAAACCATACTTTCTCCTACTTGCTTTAAGGCTAGCTTTCTCATTAAAATGGGAAAAGGTACGGATGTAAGCAGTTCCTGGGCTTAGGTATTACTCTGCCCTTAAGGCATCTACAGGCTTAATCCGCGCTGCACGAATCGCTGGAAACAGTCCCGCCAGGGTCCCAGAAATCACCAGGATTATCATGGCTGAAATGGCAACAGAGAAGTTCAGTTCTGGGTTAGCAAAATATTGAATGTTCATCCCTAAAGAATTCATCATCGTATTAAGCCCTTCCAAAATCAGGACCCCTGCCAATAATCCCA
Source organism: Bacteroidota bacterium (assembly GCA_039024295.1). Lineage (GTDB taxonomy): Bacteria > Bacteroidota > Bacteroidia > J057 > J057 > JBCDIQ01. The sequence goes on from JBCDIQ010000165.1 coordinate 8,567, forward strand.
CATAACCTGCAACGGAAGTAATGACCACCGATTCCTGCAAAATCAGGCTGATGATAGACCAGGGAGTGGCCCCAATCGATTTACGGACCCCAATTTCACGGGTACGGTCCTTTACCAGAATGATCATAATGTTGCTCACCCCAACAATTCCGGCCAGCAAGGTGCCAATCCCTACCAACCAGACAAAAGACTTGATGCCTAAGAATAGATTCTGAAAGGATTGAAATTCATCTTCTTGATTGTGGGTCCAAAAAGCCTGGTTGTCTTCAGGATGTACCTGATGCCGCTGAGCCAATAATGCTACGACATCCTGTTCCACAGATTTTCCTGAAAACCCTGACCGAGTCGTAACAGCAAATAAATCAATGGACTTATCTGGATTAAAGGTCTTCTGAAAGGTGGAAAGGGGAATAAATACCCGTTCTGCCTGTTGGGTCATATAGCTGTCAAAGCGAAAGATCCCAACCACTCGGAAATAGACATCTCGAATTCGAATGTAGGTTCCTACAGGATTTTGGCCTGGCTCAAACAGCACCTCCGCAGCCTTTTCGCCCACCACGCATACCTTTCGCCCTTCTATTTCGTCCGAAACATTTAAATCACGCCCATTGATGATTTTTTGGGTCACCTTGATCTCAAAATAGTCGGGTTCTGCTCCATATACCCTGAAAGGACCACTCCTGTTTTTATAGCTGATCTGGTAGTTGCCCCCGAGAAAATTTTCAGGTGAGATCACTTCAATTCCTTCAATGCTTTCTTCAACTGCTTTCACATCATTTTCCGTCATGATGATAGACTTACCCGGCGGGGTTCCTCGATAGGGAAGCGATGTTTCTTCTGAGAAGAACCAGATACTATTGGTTGCATCCAACAGTACGCTGCTCATCACCCCATTTTGGAGTCCTTGCCCTGCTCCCATTAGGAGGACCAACATAAAAATACCCCAAAAAACGCCAAAAGCAGTTGCGAGGGTTCGGAGCTTGTTTCGTCGAATGGTGTCGAGGATTTCTTGCCAGCGTTCAAGGGCAAACATACGGAGTGTTATAAGGAGGTATTTAGAAGGACGGGATACAGGGGAGAAGAGTTGCAGTAGAGCTAAAGGTCTTTATATATCCAACTTCTTCATTAATTCCTCCATTAACAAATAGACCTTTGTTTGCGTTCGGGCAGGAATGGGATTGTTGGGTCCCGTGTCTGAATTTCGGCTATTTTCACAGGCAGTTTTATATAGCAATGTACATTTTTCACGGCTATATCCGCCCGAAACTACCTCATGTAGTTGCCTCTTTAGCTTTTGCCAGGAGTTATCTTGAAAATAAGTCAGGAAATGATAGAGTAGCCACACTTCAAAGCAAGGATTGCTGATGGCAATGTTCATGTGCTCGTTCTGGTTGCAGCCTTTGATATGATCGGTGATATGAGACCTATTCCACCGGTCTACATCTAACACAAACCAGAAGCTATCTCCTGCACTGGGGACCCATGACTCCTCCTCCTTGAATTGCTCTACCCTTTCCAGGAAATGTTTAGGTGAAGACTTTCCCCCATCACGCTGTACGACCTTCACCCTAACCCTAGATGACTTATTTTGAAAATACCGAAAGTAATCGTCTTCTTGTTCGCCTTCTGCTACGATCACAAATAAACTGGCGTCGCTGAAAGGCTCATTCTTTTTATACCCCCTGTTTTTCCGTGGCATACTGGCTCCAGTTAAGGTCTTGAAGGTTTGCAAGCAAAGGAATGGCCCCAAACCTTCCGTTTAGGTATCCTTTGCGAATATCAAGGTCAACCCGAATGTCAAAATCGCTCAAAGGGGAGAGGGAAGTAGCTCCTTTGGAGGTTTTCTCTGTCAGCCAGATTTCATCGCGGCGAAATATCTCCTGATCTAATAAATGCGCTTCATGGGTGGTGAAAATCAGCTGACCATTTGCAGGTTCTGCAGAGAACTTCCTGAGCAGTGACTTCAAAAGCCATGGGTGGATACTCCGTCCTATTTCGTCGATGATGATCACATGTCCCTCTTGGATAGCCTGAAATATAGCAGGTAATAGCTCAAGTAACCGTACTGTTCCATCTGATTCTTCTTGAACATTAAACGTAACTTCTTCACCATTTTCTGTGAGGTGCTTTGTTAGAAGTTGTTTCACAAAGTAGCCACCGTTTTCTTCCATGAAAACCAATTCCTCTTTGCCATCCAAAGACCTCAGAAAAGCCATCGAGCCTGTAGCTTCAAGCTCAGCTTTGATTTTGGCTACTTCTTCCTGCTCATTCGTGCCAAAAAAATCTTCGAGGGATTGTGTCTCTACTTCCAATGCATGAATCCCCGTGTCCAATGAGTGGATGACATCGTTGATGAATTCTTTAAACTCATCTGAAATGGTGAGTTTTTCGGCCAAGCCTAATGGCTTTGATTGTGGAAACAGGAGATACAGTTTATCTCGGAACCAGTCATAGGCTTGTTTCACCTCGGGAAAAACTTCTTTGCCTGCAGCCATTAATTTCAGCAAGGAAGCATTATCCTGTAACAACTCATCCGCATATAGTTTTCGTCTTACCTTACCTTCCGGAGTTGAAAGATACTTTTCCTGAAAAGTAATAGCCGTTTTTCCTTGCTGTGTTTTTCGATCAAAAACACAGGTAGAATGATCTTGATCGTGAACTTTATAAAGCCATTCTTCCGAAATTGTAGTCTTTAATCCGCTAATGCCGTAATGGTAGACGTTGCCCTCATAAGCAAACTCTACTTCAAACGAAGCAGGTTTTTCCTGGTTCTGAGGATTCAGCTTGAAAGGCTTCCAGGCTTCTTCATACTCCCAATCACCACCGACTACTATATCATGCAACACGACCAGAGCCTTTACCAAATTTGACTTTCCTGCACCGTTGGCTCCATAAATTGCTGCAGATCTCAGCACCTTAAGGTTATTTACTTCGCTGACATGGGAGGTGAGGGTCCGCACGTTTCCTGTGAGCATGTTAAACTCTGTTTCCTCATTAAACGAAAGGAAGTTGGAAACTACGAAACGGATCAACATGATATAAATGATTGAGAGTTATCAAACGTTGAACAAACGAGGTCTAAGAGAAAAGTACGTAGTAATTATTGACAATACAAATGTATTCTACGTAAATGTGAGTAAAAAACTTTACTATGAGAGAAAATTTCTCTCATACATATTCTTGTTGGGGCCTTCGGTAGCTGGAAGAATACCCTATTTATTCTTCCTCCTCAGTTTTCTCCTCCTCCTGGTGTCTCCGAAACTCATCCAAGTGCATCTCCGTCATACCTTCAAACTCTTTCAGCTTGGGCAAGTCTTCTACTCCATTAATCCCAAAATACTCCATGAAAAACTCGCTAGTTCTATATAAAAGCGGCTTACCGGGCGCATCAGCCCTGCC
>JBCDIQ010000166.1:0-11911 GCA_039024295.1 Bacteroidota bacterium
CCTACATCATCCTGGGGTTTGATTACGCCACCTTTGCTCCCAATGGAGGAGTGCCTTATTTTAAGAAAGCTCAAGAATGGGTGAACTTTTCGGTGAGTAGCCCTGAGAAAGGCTGGACCTCAGCCGGGTCTAACCAGCGGAATCGTTTTTGGCTAGCGGAAAACCTGCTCAACAGCAGTTATCGCTCCTTCCATAACGTGCTGTACAAATACCACCGCCAGGGATTGGACCAGATGGAAGGGAATCTGGGAAGGGCTCGCCGGGCAATTCTAGACTGCGTAACAGAGATGGACAAGCTCAACAAACAGCGTCCGCTTTTGTACATCACCCGCTTGTTCCTCGATAGCAAGGACGACGAACTGGTGAAAATATTCACCAATGCCTTTGTCAATGACAAGCGGACCTTTGTGGAGGTAATGGAAGACCTGGACCCTTCTAATTTAGAAAATTACCGAAAGGTCCTGGCCAATAGGTGACGCATTAAGAGGTGTTAGCTGTTAGGCAATAGGTGACAGGGAGGGATTGGTGAGGCCAATTCTAGATAAATCCCAGGTCAAGGACTTACCACCAATACTTTTTCCATGTCAAGGGTATCTGCCGCATGGATGGCAGGAAGGGGATTTTGTTCCGTATCAATCGCGTCTGAGGCAAAAAATTGCCCGCTAAAGCACAGCGGCAACAGGAGGGTAAGGAAAAAACCCGCAATTGCATTGCGGGCTTTTGATTTAACAGAGGTTAAAGAGAGTTTCATGACTATTGGCTTCGTTTGGTATATGAACGAGGGTTCATGTGATTTGTGTCATGGAAAAGGCCTTGTTTGAACATCCGTGTCAGGTGGATGAGCAGGTGTGGCGTATTCTCTGGAGAGTAGATTGAGTATCCACCTACAAAATTGGGCACCCCGAGGGTAACCCTAGCAAATATCAGTCAAATATTGGGCTTAAAAGGTATAGGTATCACCTGTTTGGCGGAAGGTTACATTGGCATTTGATCACCCTAAATCCCAGGAAATGTCAGAAGAGAGAGAAAAATCAATTAGTACAGGTCAACCTATAAATCGGTAATGGTTATTCGAAGAAATACAATTTGAGGAAATAATACCCCAGCAGTAGGCAATTGACATTCGCATAAATTAGCAGCAATTTTTTCCAAGGCTTTATACGCAAGAAAAGTGCTATGCCACACAAAATAACCGGTAGGTAGAACATAGGGATCCAGACCACCTCATCTGGAACAGAAAAAAGACGTTTCCCATTCAATAAAATGGCTAAAAGGGTGTAGACAATGCAGCCACCGGATAGGACTCTAAGAATCTTGTATTTCATTCCCTGGCGTAAGGTTGGGTATTAGACTCATCCTTGATTTTGGAAGAGGGTCCTAAAAACAACTAGGTAGCTCTCTTCTCCGCCCATAAACCTCTGGTCGGTAGAAGCCGGACCTATGCTGCTATGCTGTCTCCAATTGGAGACAGCATAATAAGCTTTTCCTACCGCTTCACCACCCGATCGCTTAGCACTTTCCCATCCTGCTGGACAACTTGCAACACATACATGCCCGTGGGCAAGGTCTCCATCGGCACTTGCAAAGACTGATTGGGGAAGAATGTTGAAACTCGTTGGTAAACCTGCTTTCCGTCTAGCGTTGTGAGGGTTACGGTAGCCTGACCAACCTCAGTTGGTGCTTCAAGAAATAATACCCCGGAAACAACTGGGTTGGGATAGACCTTCCAGCCAGAGGAGGAGAGACTACCACCTATCGAACTGGCATTATCGAATAAGGTGACAGCAGAGGTATCCGTTCCGCAGCCATTTTTTGCCACGAGCATGACTTCAGTAGGGGATTGAGAAGCAAAGGTATAAAAAGGATTTTCTTGGTTGGTGCTATCGCCATTACCGAAATTCCAGCAATAAAAGGGAGCATTTTGAGATTGGTTGGTAAACACCACGGATGCACCCTCAGCCCTGTAAGTGAAATCCGCCACTGGGAAATCCTGGGCACCACTGCAGAAGGTGAAATCCCAGATGCCTCGTCCATATGTACCAAAACGGACCGTTTTACGATCTGCGATGTATTCTACGCTCCAGTACAACTGGTCAGGAGCATGGACCGTTTCCATCGGGTACCACTGCTGCTCTGCAGCGACGTAGACATAAGGACCAGCTTCGGTAGCGGCAAATAGATAGGCTTCATTGGGGGTGCAGGCGATGTCATAGACCAGGGTATTGGGAAGCCCATTTGAAATGGCATTAAAGGTGGTGCCATAATCATTAGACATATAAACCGCAGGATTAGAATACCCGCTACCAGATACATATAGCCTACGAGCATCATTTGGAGAAGGTAAAATGGACTGGCCATAAAAGAAGTGAGACCCTGGGCTCAGCACTGAAATGGTGCGTTTATTCCAGGTAGAACCCCCATCTCCACTCATGAAAAAGCCCCCATTATCGTTCATGACAAACCGGAACCGGGTATCCACAGGTGAAATAGCAATCGCTGAGATAGAAGCTCCTGTACCTTCGCTAAAGTCATAGGATTGTTTGCTCGCCTGGATGGTTCCCACGCCTCCCTTCATTTCTATCAAGTAAGCACCAGGGCCACCATCGGGGTTTCCGCCAGCCTGATAAGCTGTACGTCCATCTCCCGGCAATACTGCAAGCGGAGCAAGCCACAGGTAGCCATCTCCCAACCAGTCCCATCTGCCGCGCCCAGACTCATTAGAAGCATTGGGGTAATAGTGGGTGAAGCCTGGATAATTCATCCAAATAGAGCGACCATTATCTCCCGAAGCAATATGCCCGTAATCTCCGCTAATCAGTTGCTCGAAATCTTTTATGGTGATGTCCTCTTCAGGCGTTATCTGGTAGCCTTGATCCTGGCTACCTGCGTGTACAGTTTTGTAAGTAGGGTTGGTGTAGGTAGAATAATACTGGCTGATATGCAGGCCTTTCAACGAAATATTTTCCACAGTAGCCAGGCTGTTATTGGAAATGTAGGTTCCACCATCAGTTTGAATGAGGTGAAACTCCGTTCCATCTGCTTTGAGGAAGGGTTGTACGGAAGGAATATCGGCATGAAGCTTATTTCGAGGATCTCCATAGTATTCAAACCAGCGGTTGATGAAATTCCAGGTGGTGCCACCATTGACACTTCTGAACAAGTCGAGCTGACCGAGGAAAACCTCATCGGGGTTTTTGATGGAACAGCTTGGGCTGGTCGTTCTGAAAGCTCCTGTCAACGCCTGCCCTTTAAAGGAAAAGGAGGTACCTCCGTCCACACTCTGGTAGAAGTCAGATGCACTGGTTCGTTCTGAAATGGCATACAATATGGTCTGGGTCGCCGTTTTACGCCCGATCAGCATCATGTCGTTAAAAGTCCGAAAGCCCACCGTACCAATGACCTGAAATTGATCAGTCGCGGGGTTGAGCTTCCTGAGGTTATCTCCTTCCAGCAGGAAAACCTCACTTTCTGAAAAACGGTCACTCCATAAATCAAACCTGGACATATCGCCAAATTGCATCCCATGCGGGTAGCGTTCCACGAGGGTAAATGTTTCCCCCATGTCGGTCGAACGATAAATGGCTGAAGCATTCGCGCCCCCACTTCTTTCGTAGGCCAATACATAGATGGTTTGGTTAGCGTCTGGCAACATAACTGCCCGTTTGATGTAGCCAAATGATTCGGGATTTTCCAGCCCACTGTTAGGAGTTTTCCAGGTAAGGCCGTTGTCATCAGAGTATTGGAAGGGAACGGTATTCCATGCACTCGAAGTTACCATGAGGCGATGACCTCCAGGAATGGCAACTCGACGCATAAAGTTGATGTCCAGAATTTTATAATGGTCATTGAGCGATGTCCAGCTGCTTCCATCTAGTGGCCCTTTCCAAATCTGGCCTCCGTCTGCCGCCAAATAGACGATTTCAGTTTGCGGGTCAAATTCGGCCACCATGGTTCTGCCCGCCTGATTGGCACTTCCGAGTTCACGCCACCTGCCGACGATCCGTCCATTGGCCAGGGTGTCTAATTCTGATGCAAGTGCCCTCGTGCTATTCAGTCGTGCAATTTGACGAAACTTTGACCGTGCTTTGATTCGACTATTTTTCGCCTCGATGGCACGCCAGTCTGTACCGGGAGCTGCCCGGTGCATATTTTCAATAAAGTCTTTCCTGGCTTCTTTAAAAGCTTCATCTTCCCGATGGTCATAGGCGACCTCTGTAGGTTCGGGCAGGGAAGCTGGTGAAGGAGTAGAAAGTGGAAGGGTGGTCAACAACAGGGTGACGAATCCTAAGAGGATCACAGAAGTAACAGTATGCCGCATGATGGTATCAGAGTAATTTTTAGTAGGGTATAAATTAAGCTTACTTTTCGGATAACCCCAGATTTCCTTTTTAGGTTGTCACTTTTTCATCATAGATGGTCATAATTCCCAAAATTCACCTAAACTGGAGGTCATTTTTAGGTAATTTCCGTTTAACCAGCTGGACAAGCATCCAAATAAAACGCCCAATGGGTCCCATCGCAAATCCACAAGTAGCAGCCAAGTTCAATGCATATCCCGATCACATCAAAAAACTTATGGGGAGCCTCAGGCAGTTGATTGTGGATACAGCTGAGGAGATTGGGGTGGAGGATGAACTATCGGAAACGTTGAAATGGGGAGAACCAAGTTATAAGGCCCCAAAAGGTTCCCCTATTCGTATAGATTGGAAGGCGAAGAATCCTGAATATTATGCCATGTATGTCAATTGCCAGAGTCAGTTGGTGCCGACTTTTAGGCAGGTGTTTGGAGATGTATTTGAATTTGAGCAAAACCGGGCGATTCTGTTCAAGTGCAAGGAACAATTGCCCGAAGAGGAATTGAAACAGTGTATCAAGGTGGCCTTGACCTATCACCAGGTAAAAAATCAACCCCTGCTTGGGATGTGAGGATACCGAATGGGGTTATCCTTCTCCTTTGATCAGATTGGTAAACGTCAGGGTGCCAACTACTTCCTTCGCAGCATTCACCACGGGTAAATACAAAATGGGGAAATCCTGGTTTTTGACCATTTCCAACATATCGCTCACAGTTTGATCTTCCATGGCAACTACCGGAGAGGGATTGATGATTTCAGATAGGGGCACCTGGTTGAGGTCCTGACGATGACGCAACAGCCCTCGACGTACATCTGCATTGGTCACGATTCCTTGAATTTTACGATCGGCGTCAACCACTATTGTTAGGCCCAATCCATATTGTTCAATGCTTTCGAGGGCATCCAGGAAGGTGGTCCCTTCTACAGGGAGAAGCGGGGTGTCTTCCAGGCCTAGCATGAATTCCCCAACCAAAAAATGTGGGGAAGGCACTTCCTGTCGTCTGAGCTTGAGCATCGCTGCCCCAATTGACGGGTCATTTACCAAATAGGAGCCGGAAACCACAGAGGCAACCCCCAGGTTACGAAGGATAAAGGATATTTCGTGGTTTACCCCTCCATCCACATGAATCCGGGTATGCGGAAACTGCTTTTTAAAGGCCCTGATTTTTTGAAAATTTATTTTCTGGAATTTACCCCCACTCATGCCAGGGATAGTGGTCATGAACAGCACAAAATCACAGCGGCTTTGAAAAGGCTCAAATACCTCGATGGGGGTTTCTGAGGTGATGGCCAGTCCTTGTTCGGCTTTCGTTTTTTGGGGCACCTGTCGTTCATCTTTGAGGTCTTCGTATTGGTAGGTCACCAGTTCTACCTCATTTGATTGAATACCTGTAAGGAACCTTTCAGGCTCTTGAGAGATAATATGCAGGTCTATCGGGGTGTTGCTCCAGCTGCGGATATTGGCAATGTCGTCAAACACTTCCAGTCGGTCCCGGCTATCAATGTGGAAATAGTCTACCTCGTAGCTATCTAATTCAGCTACCAGGTCTTGCAGGTCACGGGTTTTGTTGGAATATAAAGAAGCCGAGATTTTCATAAAATGGGAATTGCGGACAAATTTTTCGCAAAATAACACATTGCCCTGAGTCTTACATCCTAAACCTTCACCCTATCTCCCAATACCTGATTCCTTTCACCTACTACCTCTTTTCTATTTCCATTTCTGCACCCCAATCAAGCCTGCAATTGCCGGTAGGATGAGATTGAGAATGTACAGCACAAAGGTGCTGGTAAATGCTGTAATGGGAGATACATCAAACAGCCCCATGACTGTCAGGGCAATGGATTCTCGAATTCCCAGTTCTGTCAGGGCTACGGAGGGAACGAGAGACTTTGCAAAAAAGATAAGCCCTATCATGACCATTGCTGACGGCTATGGGCCAGCATAGCCAAATGCATACATCAGCACAAGGTATTGAAGGGAGAAAATCCCAAACCGTGCGATACTCAGCACAACAACTTGTAGAAGGTTTTTTTTCCTGATGTGCACCAAGGAGTAATGGATACGATTCCAAAAATCACTCTTGGGTAGCAGCCGAACACCGACCACCGTAATTCGATGTAAGTTGAATACCACCAAAATGGAGCAAATTCCCAGAAATACGAAATAAGCCCTTAGCCCATGCAGATAAGGAGGACCGAAGCCGAGGAGATCAATGAGGATTTTAGGAGCTATTTGGTAAAACCCCTCGAAGGCCAGCAGGCCCATCCAAAGGGTCACGAGCATTTGACATAAGCGATCAGCAAACGTACGTGCGCCTGCTTCCGTCCGATGTCCTGAGGGCAGGGAAAGCAGCCTTCCTGCATAGGCACCTACCCCATTTGGGGTGAATATTCCCACGGTAATACCCGAGAGAACTGCCCGGAAGGCTTCTTCAAAGGTCAAGCTCGGATAATAGCCACGAACCATGATCTGCCATTTACGGGCTTCGAATCCCAGGTTGAAAGGGATAAGCAGCAGTGCCGCTGCCAGTAGGGTGCCAGCCAATACATCTACTTTCAACAATTGATGCCAAAGCTCGGTCGGTTCCTTTCCCAGTCGAATCACGATATAGCACACCGCCACCAGGCTAATGGCAAGCTTGATGCCCCGCATGCGGGAATGCTGTTGTTTAAGGTTGATGGCAAGGGCACTAACGCCCTTTAAAATGTGAATCGCCAGGTGTCTCATCTAATAAGAGAGGAGCAAGGAATTCCTCCGGCGTAATATACTGGCCTTGTATTGTATAAACAATTACAAATTAAGCAACATCCTACGGTGAGGGCCTATTTTGGGAACCTCAAACACATCAGAAATAAATTCCATTCCTTCAGCTTGATAGAAAGGTAAGGCTACCTGACGAGCATTGCACCAAACATATGTTGCCGCTTGTTCTTTGAGCAGCCGTATGCCCTCCCTAAAAATACCTGAAGCAAACCCCTGTCTTCGATAGTCCGGTAAAACCCCCATTTGTCGCAATTGAAAACCGTTTCCTGTGTGGGATTTCAGCGGCACCGGGTAAAAAGAGGCCACACCGATCATCGCCCCTGTTTCATTGATGGCCCCAATATGCAGGCTTGTTGGATCGGCATCTTCTGATAACAGGCATTCCATGGGTGCCCAGCCTGGGCGTAAAACAGTTGCCCTAACCTCTAGGGTTTCTTCGGGAGAAATAGCTTGGATACGCATGGCAATTTTTTTTGATGGAGGGAAATTTACCACCTATTTCTGATAATGTTCTAACACCTGTCGGGTATTCCAATTGAGGCAATCTTCTGAGGTATAGCCTAATAATTGGGTAATTTGACGAATTTCCTCTTCTGTTTTGGCCTCTATTTCCAGGTAGGGAGGTACATGTTGATTGGTCCCCTGAAGATCATCTATGACAATAGAAGCACCTTGGTAGCTAAATTCCGTTCTGGTTTTGCGATTCTCCTTTACCAGTATTAACCCTATTCCAAGCAAGATTAAGTGAATTTCTTGAGGATTTGATACTTCGCTTTCCTGCTCTTGCATCAACTTGGCAAATGCTGAAGATGCCTTTGCGGGTTGCTTGAAGGTAAGTTGTCCTTTTTGACCATCCATCTGCCGGAGTCGAATTAATTTTTTTTCACCCGACAAGGAACGAGCAGGAAAGTCATAAAAGCGATCAACCAGTTGGGTTTCTCCCTGGTAGGTGCCCCCATATTTCAAAATTGCGTTGTGGATAGCCGCTTTGTTTACTTCCAGGATTTTGATTTCTATCTCAGTCATGGCTTTAAGGGGAGGCGGGTTTGATACAGCTCAAAATTTCGGAGATCCAGCGGTTCTTCCTGGGTTATTTCTACCCATTCTGCATCTAAGTTTCGAAGGTTCACCAACTCTGCCATCCCTTTTGTCTTGCCTGGGGTAAACCTGATATGCCAGTGACCAGGTTTTTGAGGCTTTATTTCTTCAGGTACTTCACAGTACGTTTGAGTTCCTACCCCTATGGCAAGCTGCTCTGCAAATTGTACACAAAGCCATTCGTCATAAGGCATCTGTTCTCGAAACAGGGTGAGAGATATTTCCCAGGACCACGGGACTTTTGCTGCATGTAGTACATACTGTTCCGCTTTGAGCCTGAACCAGTCATGTTCTAAGGTGAGGCTGTAATCGGGGCCTTTCGGCAGTCCTTTGGGGGGTTGGAAAAATTCCAACAGGAAATTGCGAAAGCGTTCTATTTCCCCTTCTCCAAGAAAGCAGCAAAGCTGTGCCGTGGTAATTCTTCCAAAAGCTTCCATGTGCGCAAAACAAGTAATCTTGGATAAAAGTTTTGAATAACAGAAAGCGGAATACTCAAAAATTCAGTCCCATGAGGATTGCTATTTATTTTGGAGGCAGACCACTTTTGCTGTATTTTGTGCGATTATAGTGTGAAGTAACCCCAAACAAAACGTATCAAATGAGAAACTATTCTTTACTCCTTTTATTAAGCTTTATTAGCACAGCTGTATTTGCACAGGTGCGCCCGTGGCCCGCAACCAGCCCCGCACCTGACTTTTACGGGTATACCTATGAGACGAATATCCCGACATTTGACCCTAACAGTACTTTTGACTGGGTAGAAATTGTATCTAACGGAAAGGGTACAGAAGTTAGTGGTATGGCGGATGACAATGTCAGGGGACCGATCGACATCGGTTTTGATTTTGAATTCTACTGGTTTAAGCGCGACGAAGTTTACATTGGCTCCAATGGGTATGTAGCTTTCCAAAACATCAACATTGCATCTGGTGCGATTGGATTTCCTCCAACCCCTACTGCTGATGAAAACAACGAGTTTGTAGCCCCTCTTCTCGCTGACCTTGTTTTTGGAGATCCTGGAAACCCTGGTCGTGTTTACACTTATTCTAATGGTGTTGACAGTTTTGTGGTAACCTATGAGAATGTGCCTTTCTGGAATGAAAATACCGACTTTTCAGGTAGCAACACATTTCAAGTTATTTTTGATGGTGCAAATTCGAGCATCAAATTCCAGTATTTAAGTCAGCAGGGAAGCTGGTCTCCTACCTACAACAATACTGCTAACCCCATGGTAGCAGGTATTGAAAACGTAAGTGGGACCATTGGGTTGATGGTAAGCAACATCGAATTGCCGCGGGATCGTTCAGTTATTGTATTCAATTACCCAGCCAACCCGGGTGAGATCGGTGATGTTGAGCCTTCTTCTATTCAGAACCCTGAAACTCAGGGCTTTTTCCTGAAAACTCCTGGTGCTTTCAAGTTTAAGACAACCATTGGTAACGTTGGAACCAAAGATATCTTTTCCCAAATCCGTGCAACTGCTGAAGTTACGGATACAGTCGGGAACCCATTTTACCTGAGTTCTGTAACCTTAGACTCCCTTGGTAGTGGATCTTTTGAGCAGCGTGAATTTGCTGTTCCTTTTAACCCCCCTTTAGGGGCAGGCCAGGAATATGTTCCTTATAACCTGAGCGTTGAAACAACCAATTCAGACGATGACAACTTCACCAATGACGAGAAAACGGTTGAGGCTGTAGCCGTGGCTGAAATCAATGGTAAGGCCGTATTTAGCTTCTGTAGCGACGACAACACAAAAATTGACGGAGCTATCAGCTGGACTGGTGGTGAAGGAAACAGCGGTATGGGCGTATTCTACGAACCATATGGGTATCCTGCCAGAATTGAAGCAGTAGATGTTATTCCTTTGTTTACTACCGGTACTGTTGCAGACACCAACTTGTTTACACTAACTATTTACGGGGAAGACCCAACAGGTACCAATGTGCCAGGGCCGCTGTTGTATACTGACACAGTTACCATAAGCATGATCCAGAACAATGCCCCATTCACCAGAATGACGATAGCCAATCCTCCCATCATTAGCAGTGGAGGCTTTTATGTTGGTTGGATTGCGCTGGACAGTGTTTCGATTGCGAGTGAGTCTGCTGGACCTATCTCCCGTCGTACCTATGAAATCCTGAACAATACATGGGCTACTTACCGAAGCAATGCCACTGCTGACATTTTTATGAAAGTTACTGCGGATGTTTCAGCTGCCGTTTCTTGTAACATCAGTGTAACGGGTACCTCCACCCCTGATAATGGGTCTAACAGCGGTACTGCCACTGCTACCGTTAGTTCTGGAACAGGCCAAGGACCTTTCACCTACCTGTGGGATGACCCTCAAGCCCAAACTACCGCCACTGCTACAGGGCTGGAAGCAGGGGTTTACAACTGCACCGTTACGGATGCTAATAGCTGTACGGACATAGCGACAGTAACCGTTCTGTCTTCTGTTAGCATAGATGAGGCAACTGACATTCGGAGCCTGGAATTGTATCCCAATCCTACCTCAGGAATTTTACAAGTACGGGTTGACTTGGTGCAAGCCGCAAATGTTTCCTTAAAAGTGATGGACATGCAGGGACGTAAGTCTATGGTTCGTTTCTTTAATGGAAGCAACACCTATACGGAAACCCTTGATCTAAGCGAGTTGACTGCTGGTGTTTACCTCGTTCAGGTTAATACGCCTCTGGGACAAGAAACCCGTAAGGTGGTCCTGAAGTAAGGAGTATTCCTGAAAACTTAATCGCCAAAATAATACCCCTTGAAGGAAACAGACCTTCAAGGGGTTTGTATTTTAGCAGAGATTCATGTGGTTATTGAATAATCCCCTATTCACGGCTTGTTGAGGGAGGGACACCTTAGGAGGTATAATTCACCTAGAATACAAGCTTCCTGTAAGCGATATGTTAAATTGGAATTCGTCTTAGCCTATATGGGACACGTAAATCTCAAATTGACATGAGTAGTATGTTACCTAAATTGAAAAAGCCACCCTGTTAGGTGGCTTTCTGCATACTGTTCATCAAAGACAAAGTTCTATAGGAAGGATTAATTTTGTTTGAGGACCTGTTGTAGCCGCTTGCGGGCAATGTGAATCCTATTTTTTACACTCCCAAGCGGCATGTCAAGTGCTTCCGCGATTTCCCGGTACTTGTATCCAGTATAATACATCAGGAAAGGAGTTTTGAATTCATATTCAAGATGGTTGAGGGCCTTTTCGATTGCTTCAAGGTGCAGGTTTTCTACCCCTTTGTTCTCATCGGTTCCATACGAGCTGTTCAGGTAATTTAGGCCTACAGACTGATCAATAAATGCTCTACGACGGTTGTTGCGGTGATACTGCGTAATGAAAGTATTTCGCATAATGGTACTCAGCCAAGCCTTTAAATTTGTACCGCGCTTAAATTTTTCGCGGTTAGAAATGGCTTTCACCATGGTTTCCTGGATCAAGTCATCGGCTTCCTCATGGCTTTTAGTAAGCCGTAAGGCGAATGGACGTAAGAACAATCTGGCATTTACAATTTCATGATCGAATTCTAATGCATTCATACCGAAAAAAGTTTGAGGTTGGTAGGATAGGATAATGGTTTTCGACTATGAATCTTATTTAGTCTTATTCTAATGAACTAGATACACTACTACGCGATCTCTGCTAGCAATTACGTAAATAAAAGCTAAATGTTAA
>JBCDIQ010000167.1:0-11886 GCA_039024295.1 Bacteroidota bacterium
CAAAATTTTGTGACCCCATGTTTATTTCGTCATAAATGGGGTTGTACACACATCTTCGGTGCATTTCCTCCCGATCAATATTTCCGGCCAGAAGGTCGTTTGGGATATCCTGCAGTTGCTGCAACTTGTCAATTTCTACCAGGATCAATTCCCGGAAAGCCTGATACCGCGGGCTGTCCAGCAAAGTGGTATAAATGTAAATCTGAAGGCTGATTTCTGCGGTGTCCACATTGCGGAGTAGCTCAGCTCGCGCCACCTCATGCATCCTTCTCAAAAACTCATCCTCCTGGAGCAAATCATCCAGAAAAGCCTTTCGACTTTCTTTGGAAGCATTGTCCTGGTCCAATCGGAACAATCCGCCCTGCATTTCAGCTGAGGAAGGTTTCCTTCCCAAAAGGCTGATGTAGGATTTGTTGATGTAATTCTCTTTGGTGACAGCAGACACCACCTGATCTGGCGGGGCATTGTTGTCTTGAATGGTGATGAGTTCTGTTTCAGGGTCTTCCTTGCAGCCAACCATACAAGACAGGGAAAAGGCCAGGAGAAGGTACAGCCAATGCTTCATGACAGGGGATTTTGCGAAGGTTGTTTATCTTGGGACAAGGAACGGAACCCTTTCCCTTATGCTATGGAATCAAAAAATAGAAAATGGTTTAATTCTTTCTCCTCTCAACTTCAGAAAAATTAACATATGTCAGAAAATAACCCGGGAAGTTCCTTGCAGGAAGACCGGTTCAAAGACCTTGGATTCGGTACCGAAATCAGTGCAAAAGCTTCTCGTCTTCTTACCAAGGAAGGGGATTTGAATGTTCGTCGGGTTGGAAATCGTCTTAAGGATTTTCATCTCTACCAATACCTCATTTCGATTAAATGGTGGCAATTCTGGGTGTATCTTTTGCTGTTTTACATTTGTTTTAACGCTTTTTTTGCCTGTTTATATGTACTTGCTGGCATCGAATCGCTCAATGGCATTACCCCTCATGGCGACTGGCTGGAGGATTTTAGGCGGGCATTTTTCTTCAGTACCCAAACGTTCACCACGGTAGGATATGGCGTAATCAGCCCCAAAGGCCTCACCGCCAATCTGATCGCATCCTTTGAAGCCATGACAGGCCTGATTGGATTCGCATTCGCAACAGGCTTGCTGTACGGACGTTTTGCACAGCCCACGGCTCGCATCCTGTTCAGCGAACAGGCAGTGATGGCGCCTTATCGTGACATCCGGGGATTGATGTTTCGAATCGTCAACGGCAGACGCAACCAGCTCATCAACCTAGAAGCAAAAATCATTGCCAGCTGGTTTGAAGAGGGAGGAGATCGTCTCAGAAGAAATTACCACTTGCTGGAATTGGAACGGGATCAGGTTTCCCTGTTTCCCCTCAGCTGGACGCTGGTCCATCCGGTAGATGAAAATAGCCCCTTGGCAGACTTGACCTACGAACAACTCCTGGCCGCCCATGCAGAATTTCTGGTCATCATCCAGGGCTATGACGAATCGTTCGCCCAGACGGTGCATGCCCGCACCTCTTACACCGCAGAGGAACTCCTCTGGGGTGCAGCCTTCAACCGGATGTTTTACACCGATGAAGAAGGCCGAACGGTGATTGACATTGAGCGGCTGAGTGAGACGCGGGTGGAGAAGTTGGACTGATGTGGAAAATCATGACTGAAAACCTTGAGAGGGTTTCGAACCCAGTTAAAGTTAAGTTTATCAAGGTTGGATTAGCTCATAATTCTTAAACGGAAACAGTTCCTTCCCCCCAAAAACATGTTGCTCCAAAAAGGTGACCACCCGATTTTTCAGGGTTTCGTGTTTGTGGAGGGCACGGCCGGGTTGGGTCGGGCCACTGTACTGGAGCTGGTCTTGCCAGTCAAACCGAGCGATGAAGTCCTCCATTACGGCGGGATGGGTGTCGGTGAAGCGGGCGAGCTTGCTGAGGTTGCCGTAGTCAAAGGCGGGGGGCAGGTGTTGATACATTTCGCCGACCTTCTGGGCACCTTTGTGGATGGTGTCAAGAGAACGTGTCTTCTTGCGCATCATCTGGGGCGGGCGCACCCATCCGTAGTGGAAAATCTCGGCATCTACGGGGGCTACCTTCAGTTTGTGGGTGCCTTGCTGCTGGCGGTAGTTTAGCCCATCAAATTCGGGGATACGCCGAAACGACTGGGCCGACTCCCAGGAGTGGATGTCCGACCGGTTGCGAACGATGCGGATTTCCTTTTTGTACCACCCGTGGGCAAGCTGGTAGTGGTCGTAATCTCCCCAAAAATGCTTGTAGTTGAACAGCAGGCCTTCGACCTCTTCGCGGGGGAGCAATTCTTCACAGCGCGCCTGGATGACGGGCAGGTATTTTTCATGCACCACCTCATCTGCTTGCACATAAAACAGCCAGTCGCCTGTACAGTGAGACTTTGCAATGTCCGTTTGGTGGGCATTCTCCATGCCGCGGGGATAGGTCTCTATGTCCCATACGGTGTCTACAATTTTGAGCTTGGGGGAATTGATGCTTTCGAGCAGCTCGCGGGTGTCGTCGTCCTCGTCTCCTGCCCCGAGGGCAAACACAAATTCATCTACGATCGGCAGGATGGACATCACAGCCTCCTTTACCGGGTAGTACAACTTGGTGACATTTTTTCCGAAACTGAACCCGCTGATACGCATCCGGCCAAATTACCACCCCGATTCAGGATCACCAAGCCAGCCGCTGGATTTTTCGGATGACCTGCTGATGATTGTGATGTACCCTGAGCAGGTACATCCCTGATGGATACGCAGAAAGGTCAATAGACAATCTATTTGAAGACGTCTGATCAAAGCTAACTAGCACCTTCCCTGCGAGGTCTATCACCTCCACTTGCCAGGAGCCTACGACTTGGTGGCCAGTGTGAACATAGATCATATCTCGGGCAGGATTGGGGTACACCTGCCAGTCGTCCAGGCTAATTCCCCGGGACAAGGAAGTAGGGGTTGTAAACAGAAAGGTATCCGAAAAGGCCACACAGCCAAAGGTGTCGGTCACGCTTACCCAGTATCGCCCAGTGGAATCGGGGATAAACACCAGGGTATCTGCACCCGAAATAGGGCCGGTACTGTCATACCATTGCACTAAAAATGGCGTGTTTATGACCAGGGAATCCCGTTGCTGAAAAATAATGGGCGCAACAGGTAGAGGGCGTTCGAATACCACCAAATCATTAGAAACCGGGGACAGGCAATCGTTAGGGCCTGAAACCTGAAGACTCAGTGTGGTACTCTTCAAAAAGGTTCGAGATTGGTTTTCCACTCCATCTGACCAGAGGTAGCGGGCATATCCGTTGGGTGCGAGGAACGACGCGCTGTCGCCCAAGCAGAATTCGATCCGCTGGGGTTGAAGTACCACTGCTGTGGGAACGGTATCCCGGAAAACAGAAAGGGTATCAGCCGCAATTTGCTCGCACCTGCTGACCGTCCAAATCCAGCTATTGCGGCCATCCTGCAAGGAAGTTGCCTGGGTATTAAAGCTTAGGCTATCGCGAATGGTGCTGTTGCCGATAAACGTTTGCCACATCCCCTGCCCAGAAAAGGGAGGAGTTGCCCGCAGGTTTACCGTATCCAGTCCACAGACGCTGCTGCCTCCTACTGTCATGGCTACCAAAGGTGGACCAAGGCAATCTTCCAGAAATAGAGAGTCGCCTTTTTGCAAAATGGTATCCAGCAAGGTGTTGAACACCAGCCCAAGATCCACGGGAGGCGTTGAATCCGCAGCTACCCACACCCGGTTCTCTATCACTGTGCCGTTGGGAACGCTATCTACCGCCTGAAGTGCAAATCGAGTCCAGACCTGATCGCCCGGTGCAACTGCACCCATGAGTTCCACTTTTAATACAGGCCTCCCTTTTCCTTCCAGGGTCCAATTTACCGGATGCGAACTACCTTGTATCCGCAAGCTGCTCAAATCCAATCGCACATCCAGGGTGTCGATAAATTCCACTCCCTTCAAGCTATCCGCTTGTCGGTTTTGAAACCTCAAGGTATAGCTGATCTCGCTTTGCTTGGGGGTGTAGTGCAGGGTTTCTATCCCGATGGGCAGGTGCTCCTGTTGTTGGGAAACAGCCATTGGCTGAACAACCGCTGAGACGGCATCTTCAAAAGGATTTTGCGCATCTTGGAGGAAAAACTGGGAGGCAAATCCCAATTGGGAACTGCTACCAGCAGTCTGGCAGCCTTCCAATACCGCAATTTCTACCTGCTTGAAAGGATGTTCCGGTGCCTGTTGACTTTCCAGTCGAATCGTTCGGGCTTTGTGTTCAAGCCAAAAGCGCAGGCTATCGCCAGAACTGATCAGGGCCTTCCGTTCCACATGCAATCGGTCGTTGGCAAACACCCGAAATAGAGACGAATCGGTCATGGGGCCTGTGCCACCATTTTTCAGGATTAATTCTACCCTATTCCCCTTATCCACACAATTTATCCGGGCCTCCAGTTCAGCCCCTTGCCAGGCAGGGGCAGATGGGATATACGGAGTGATGGTTCCCTTCACAGTCAGAACCCGACCAATATCGGACGAGCAGCTGGTGGAATCCGGTACTTGAAATACCCAGTGCTCTTGTGGAGGAATCGCAGGTAACGCAATAGAGATTGAGCCGTCCTGGTCTTGGGTGAAATTGCTGTGGGGCGTGATTTCAGCTGGGTATTCCAGACGGACGAATCGGTTGAAGGCCGTATCAGTCCCCCGGTTTATGACCTGTATCGTGGTGACTCCCGGCTGGCAGGGAATTCGTTGGCTGCCACTCAGGTTGATTTCCACAAATGGTTCCTGGGCACTGACAAACCCTTGATTGATCGTGTCCATCGTCAGCCCAATCGTGTCGAGGATAAGCGGGGCTATGGGACAGGAAATTTGGTAGGTTCCGGCCAATGGTTTGGGAGGGAGTATTTCTATTTGATACGTTCCCGTATCCAGTTCGAGGGTATATCGGCCCATTGAATCTGAAAGGGTATGACAAGCATCCGGCAGCACGCGAATTACCCAATTAGCCAAGCCCAATTCTCCAGACTGTAGCGCACAGTCCGAATTTTCGTCCCAGAAGATGCTGCCGGAAATGCGATTTGTAAACCGAAAAGGGATGGAGGTGGTATCCAGGTCCAGCAGACTGGAGAGGAACAGGTCTTCCCGCTGAAGGCCAGATAGAGAATCCGAACCCAAAATTAATTGCTTTACAAAAAAACCAGTGGTATACAGTTTCCCTGGTGCTGAAAAAAGCACGTCTCTACTGCCATCCATACTGGAGTTCTGCCCATTTTGAACCCACAACAATTGGCCCAGGCGGTCATATTTTGCAACAAACAGCTCTGTGTCACCAGTGGAGAAAAATCGGCCTCCACCAAAATCTACATTTACCTCAAACTGGCCGGAAAGGAATACATTCCCAGCAGTATCGACGTCTATTCCTCCTACTTGCTCACGCCCACTGCCTCCAATCCCTCTGGCCCAGAGAATATTTCCTTCTGGATCAAAATGCGCCAGGAACAGGTCTTCATCCCCCTGGGAATTCAGCATGTTGCTCCCAAGGGTAATGCTTTGGTCAAATTGTCCGGCCAAGTACCCATACCCATTTTCAAGCACCGTTACCTTCCAGCCGATTTCAAATGCAGGTCCTGCGAATTGATTCACCCATTCAAGCATACCATTGGAAGCATACTTCGCCAAAAAGACATCAGCCACCCCATTGGATTCGAACCGAAAGGTGTCGAGGTACAAACTGTCACGAAAAAGCCCACAAACCAGTGCCCCCCCATCTGGCGTAGCCACCACATCTTGGGCGGCACATTGCCCGGTGGAGGTGGACTGGCGAAGCCATAGAAATTTCCCGCTGGTGTCAAAGTGAGCGAGGTACATTTCCCGATTTCCCGTACCGATAAATTCATTGCCAGCTACCCGAAAGGTGTCACTGTTAAAGGAACCGGTCAGGTAGATTTTGCCTGAATCTGCAATAGATATGGAGCGTCCCAGTTCACTGCTTTCCCCGCCTCCCGCAATTGCCCATAAGGGACTGCCATTGGAGTCTGCGGCAGCCAAAAAGAAGTTCCTGCCTGTTGCAGCAATTGTATCCGGTCCCCAAATAAAGGATGAGCCGAAGTCACCCGCTACATAGCATTTCCCCGAAGGAGTTGAGGCAAGGTCCCTCAGCTGATCTAATCCATTCCCGCCCCAACCTCTTCCCCACAATTGACTCCCACTGGAATCATACCGGGCAAGGAAAAAGTCCCCACTCCCTTTCGCAATGGCCTTGGCGGTGTCCATTTGCAAGCTGTCCTGAAAAATGGCTCCCAAATAGACCCCATTTGCCGGCGCGTTAGCCAGGGCCACACCTAATTCGCTGGAGGTTCCCAAAGAGCCACGCGCCCATCTCCATTGCTGCGCATGCAAGGAAAAAGAGACACCAAAATAAAGTAAGACGGCAAGGGAGCGAAATAAGGAACGGGTTATAACCATTTTACGATCAGCCGGATCACGGCCTTGACTTGTTCAGTATAGGGCGGATATACCAGCTTCGCAGAAGTTACCCCCACACGCTGCTTCACCACGGTTCTTTCATTGGAAAATGCCAGAAAGCCTGCTTTACCGTGCGCTTTGCCGATGCCACTTTCGTTTACACCCCCAAAAGGCAAATTGGGATGAATAAAGGGCAAAGTGGTATCATTGACACAAACGGTCCCGGAAGAGGTGGCATCAATCAGCTTTTCAGCACGTCGATCGCTGTTGCTAAATACGTAAAACGCTAACGGTTTTGGCCGATCATTAACCCATCGAACTACTTCATCTATATTCCGATAGGTTTTGATGGGCAACAACGGACCAAATATCTCTTCATGAAACACGGTTGCTTCATCTGACACTTCGTCCAAAACGGTAGGGGCGATGAAATGATCTGATTCATTATGTGTACCCCCCCAGACGACCTCAGCACCAGCTTCTAAAGCATTGTCCAGCAGGTGGATTACACGTTTGTAGTGTGCATGATTGACCAGACGGCCATAGTCAGGGTTATCTTCCAGCGAACTGGATTTTTGCCCCCACAACTTACTAAGATTTCGTTTAAGTGCATCCAGTAGTTCAGATTTTTTATCCTCATGAACTAAAATATAGTTGACACTCATGCAGGACTGCCCACAATTGAACCCTTTGGCCCAGGCAATTTTTTCAGCGGCATCCTCTATATCTGCTGTCTCATCCACAATGGCAGGGTTCATGCCGCCCAGCTCCAACGTCACAGATGATAGGTTTTCGGCTGCTGCTTTCATTACCAATCTGCCTATCTTTGGGCTTCCAGTAAAAAAGATGTGGTCAAATGGCAGGCGCGTCAACTCAGTGGCAACTGTGTGATCTCCTAAAAATACCTGAACCTCGTTTGGATCAAACAACTCATTTACCATTCGTTGCATCAGTGCGGAACAATTAGGCGTCATTTCCGATGGCTTGATCATGCAACAATTGCCCGCTGCAATCGCAGATACCAGCGGCCCAATGGTGAGGTTAAACGGGAAGTTCCAAGGGGCCAGGATGAGACACACGCCTTTGGGTTCATAGATCAATTTTCCCTGGGTGCCAAACATCAACAAACCAGAACCGACAAAATCGGGGCGCATCCAGTTGCGAAGTTCTTTTTTGGCATGGTCAATTTCCATTAGGACTGGCTTGGTTTCGGAAAATTCTACCTCCTCTACCGGTTTTTTCATGTCCTGGTAAATCGCTTCTGCAATGTCCGCTTCATGGGTGGTGATCCAGTCACGCAGACGAGACAGCTTCTGAAGTCGTTCGCGGGCCGTGCTATTTTTTACGTAGGAATAGAAATGGTTGCGCTGCTGTTCGAGTATTTTTTCGAAGGATAACGTTTGGGTGTTTTCAGGCATAAGTATCGTGTGGAGGTGAAAGGGAAATTAAACCTTGTTGTCAATTGGCTAGGTGAATCAATATGACAGCTAACTGCTCTTTTCAAGGGTGTACTCAGGTCGTTACCTTCAGTCCTCTTCTGAGGTAAAAGGTATGCCTTTTACAGGTATTAGCGTTCCCGCAAAGGTAGAAATATCAGGATCATTGCTGTATATAACGGATGCCCCCTGAACTAGGGCGATAGAAATAATTTGTAAATCAAACTTCATTTTACCCCTAGGTGTTTGATATCTCTTTCGATGTTCTTTGGCAATTTGATCTTCAAGCGTCTGCTTAAAAGTTGCGGAAAATGTAACTGCCGCCTGCGTGTCAAAGGGAACGATTCTAAACCTTGAAGCAATTTCTTTCAAGAACTTTTTCCGCTCTTCATTGGTGCATCGGACGAGGATTTCCCCGATTACAGGGGCTGGCACTATTACCTTTTTCTGCTCTGTGTCAAGTTTTTCCAAAAAGGCTCTGGCCTGAGAAATCTTATCTTCTTGTCCTTTTGAAGATTGGGATTTAATCCCCCACACCAAAACATTTGCATCAATACATACAACATCTTGCGCCATTAATCATGTCTTAGTTCTTGGAGGTAGCTTTCAGGATCGATTTCATCCCAATGGTCACCAATAAGTGATGCCAGTTCATCCACTGCGGTGGTAATTAATGAAGCTTGATATGGCTCTATCTGGGTCAATTGGAAGGAATGAAGTTCTATTTCCCCCATTTTCCAGGAACCTAATCCAGTCAATGCGACTTCTGTATAGAGTCGGTTGGCCAGTTGTTTTGCCTGTTCAACTTCTACAGGAAAAGAAAGGTGTTGTCCTTGAATTGTCTCCACCTTAGCGTTAGGCTTGCTGCCTCCAACTCCTAAAACTTTAGCATAAATGGTGGTCTCACCCTCAATTAATAGCTCCTCATTCAACTTCAACTCATCGTCCGGGTTTAATGCTACTATTGGTTTGAGAGAGATAGAAAAGTTGTAGAATGCTAATTGTGCTCGATTGCGTATGGCAATTTTATGGATTTCCCTGATGCCTTCGAATGCCTTTAGGGGGACCCTCTCAAAATTATGTTCATTAAGGGATGTCGTCAACATAGAAAAGGCCTCCAAAACGACGCGAAGATCGCCTCGAATCCCAAATGTCAGGCCTGCGGCTGTAACTTCTACCAAGCTAATACATGTTTGATCGAATCTGAATTCAGGACGTTGCCGTTGAATGATTGTCAAAAGGGCATTTTCAAAGTGGTGAATGACTGCCGCAACCTCTTTTCCAGTAAAGAAAGTAGCTGAGGCTGTCCCATTGGATTGGCCAGTTATGCGTAATTCAATTGTATTTGCTAAGGTTTCCACCCGATGATTTTGTAGATAATAAATGAGCGATAAGGACGAACCTAAGAAAGAATTCTTCCTGTAGAGAATCTTTCGATGATGTACCTGTAATTATACGGTTGAATCAATGTTTTGTATAATGCCTGCAAGCTGATGTGTATCTTACTTGCTTAAAATCAGCAAAAAACAAGATTTATCGTTTATCCAAAATGCTTAGAATTGTAGCGAAATGCAAGCATACTCGTTCAATTTATGTAGTCCCCCAATACATTGGAAATAGCAAATCCTGGTAGTTTTGTGCCATTCTAGGTGCTTGCAGCTTTTACGAACAATTTTTAACCCAAGTGAATCCTCCTGCCGAACAGCCAACCTTGCGAAAGATCATCCATGTGGACATGGATGCATTTTATGCTTCGGTAGAGCAACGGGATCAACCGGAGCTGCGGGGTAAGCCCGTTGCGGTGGGCGGAAGCAGTCGTAGGGGCGTGGTGATGACGGCAAGTTATGAGGCGCGTCCTTTTGGGGTTCGATCTGCAATGCCTTCTGTTAAGGCTGCACGTTTGTGCCCTGACCTGATTTTTGTGCCTCCGCGATTCGCGGTGTACCAGGAAGCATCTCGGCATGTGCGGGAGATTTTTTTCCGATTTACCGATTTGGTGGAGCCCCTTTCCCTGGACGAGGCCTACCTGGATGTGACGGAAAATAAAATGGACATCCAATCTGCTATAAAAGTCGCTAAAGAAATCAAGCGACTGATTCAGGCGGAAACAGGGCTTACTGCCTCAGCAGGCGTTTCCATCAATAAGTTTCTGGCCAAGATTGCCTCCGGCATCAACAAACCGGACGGCCTCACCTTCATTCCTCCTGAAAGGGCGCTTGAGTTTTTGGATCAATTGCCTATTGGCAAGTTTCATGGTATTGGCAGCAAAACCGCTGATAAAATGAAGGCCTGGGGGATCCATTCAGGTGCTGACCTACGCGAAAAGTCAGAAAAGGAGTTGGTCCGGAAGTTTGGCAAAATGGGAAGACATTACTTTCGAATTGTGAATGCATTGGACGAACGCCCTGTCAAGCCCAATCGCATCCGTAAATCCGTCGGAGCGGAGCGTACCTTTTCGGACGACCTCTCCACGCCCGAACCCATGATGGAAAAACTCCGACTGATCGCGGAAAAGGTTGCCAGCCGCCTACGGCAAAATGAACTGGCGGGTCGGACTTTGACCTTGAAGATCAAGCACCATGACTTCACCCAAAATACGCGCAGCAGGACCGTCGGCACCTGGCTCCAGGAAGAGGAAGAATTGTACCAATTGGCAATTGAACTCTTGCACCACCCGGCCTTGCCAGAAAAGCCGGTGAGGTTGCTGGGCATTTCACTTTCCAGCCTGAACAATGGCAGTGATGCACCCTATCCCGGGAAGCAGTTGACGTTGTTTTAGTGTGGGTAAACCTTGTCAGGTTTGGGAACCTGACAAGGTTGAGGAGTGGCGGTTATGCGCCCTTTCATCAGAGATAGTCGCCACCTTCATGAGAAAGCGGTTTGACGATACCTACATAATTATTTTCGGATCCATTTTTTCCGAAAATAAATGCTCTTGGTGACTTTGTAAGAAGGGTTGCTATACCTCACGCCACTGGCAGATCTCCGGTAGATTTTAGCAACTTCTAGTACATACTCTGCAAGAAAAGTTTGCTCAAGCTCATTTATAGGAATCCTAATCTGTGGAGCCTTTTCCCAATTTGAAGTCTTGTTTGTTTTGTACACTTCTCTGACGCCTATTTGCTGTTTTTCCAAAATCCTTACCCCTCTGAGCTGGTAGGTTTGTTCATCGGGGAATCGATGTGAAAAATTTGGACTCACAGCCACTGATACAAATACCTCTGAGGTATCGCTGATGATGTCACCAGGATGATAGACCTGCCCGTCAACAATTAGGACAGGTCTTGACGCCCCGTAATCGTCAGTAAATGGATCACGATGGATCGAAATTTCAAAGTAGAACAGTCGTTGATAAAAAGAGGGTCCTACAAAATACCGTCCCTTGCTGTCAACCCTAGCCAAGGTATCGATTACTACCTTATAAGACCCATCTTCTCCATTGACCAACAGGTCCTTTAATGGAATTTCATAGATCACTGTGTCGGAAATCTCGCTTTGCCATTCTGGATCGGCATAGATTTCCTCATCATCAAATCCAAATGATTTGTAAATACTGATTCCCTTCAGGGAGTACCTGAACTCTTGTTTCAAAGACTTGGGAATACCAAACGGGAAAGTAACTGCCAAGAACAGGGATTCATTCAAAAGATTTTCCACGGGTTCATTAAGCCATAGGGATCTTTCATACCTTAACTTGGAAGGGCTCCTGCCAATGTGAAATTCCGGTATAAACATGTAGCCACTCGTTTCTGTCCTGGCTACACTATCTGCGAAACTGTCTCCCTGAATCGTTTGAAGGTCAATTCCAAAATCATGGGGAGGAAAGCTTTGCGGTAGCTCATTTCTGATATCTTGGCTTATACACAAGGAGCAATTAAACACAACAATCAAATAGAGTAAAGTTCTCATGGGTACATGCTAATGGGTGAAAAATTGAAGTCGATGATAATCTTTCGGCGTAGTTTCTGGGCTTC
>JBCDIQ010000168.1:0-11868 GCA_039024295.1 Bacteroidota bacterium
ATGCCCTTCGGGACACTGCGCATAGCCAACCCTTTGGATGCATTAACCAAAAATGAAACGAATTCTTATCACAGGAGCGACGGGAAACATTGGCCTTGAAGTTGTCCACTATTTGAGTGAATCAAATTCTGACTCAGAAATCTTGGCTGCTGTCCGAAACGTGGAAAAAGCTAAAAAGACTTTTAAAGGTTACCCTGACCTTGGTTATCGATATTTTGATTTTGAAAACAAACGCACTCATCCAGCAGCGTTCGACCAAATTGATGTTCTTTTCTTACTGAGACCACCTCACATTTCAGCTGTTGAAGAAGTATTTCGACCACTTTTAAACTCAGCTAAGAAAAATGGGATTAACAAAGTCGTTTTCTTATCGGTTCAAGGGGCTGAAAAAAGCAGGGTGATTCCTCACAACAAAATTGAACGACTGATCCAGGAGCTGAAATATGACTACATTTTTATGCGGCCAAGCTATTTTATGCAAAACTTGACAACTACTCTGCTTCCTGAGATCTTAAAAAAACGGAGTATTACCCTGCCTTCAGGAAAAGCAAAATTCAATTGGATTGACGTTAAAAATATCGGTGAAGCATGTGCAAAACTTGTATGGAAATTTGACACCTACCAAAACCAAGCGTTCGAAATAACAGGAACCGAAAACAAGAATTTCAATGATGTCACATTATTGATGTCAAATATCTTAGGAACAAGAGTTAAGTTTATAGGAACCAACCCTATCAGCTTTTACTTTCAAAAGAAAAAAGAAGGTATTAAAAGTGAGTTTGCAATGGTTATGACAATGCTTCACTTTTTACCTCGACTTCAAGCTGAACCAGAAATATCAGACACTTATCAAAAGTTGACAGGGAAACCCCCAACCACGCTTCAAGCATTCATTGAACGAGAAAAAGAAAAAATGGTGATCTCCCAACATGGTGTGTAAGGAGTGTCAACGACATGCCTTGATTGAACCCATCGCCGCCCTCGCTGTTTGGGGAGGCCAACGCGCATGTTTTTCTGTGAATAATTGGGCAGGGACGGTTAACCAATCCTGCTTCTTCTTGTCAGTCGATTCTCGTACTCTTCGATCCCAACAGCAGTAGCGCATCAGCGGTATCTTCAATCCACATGCCAGCGACTACTTCGCCCGCAGAAGTTGTCAGAGGACCTTTTTTGTTTGCGAGAGTGCTTATCTTACAAGAAAAAATAAATGGATCCAGTTACCCGGCTTATCGGCATTCCTGTAATTGTTCCACTATGTGATGCACGTGGGACCATGAGTATCCCTTCTGTGGTCGATTACTTACACCAAGCCGCATGGCAATCTGCGGTTAGCCTGGGTGCCGGTGTTCCAGACCTGATGGAGCGCGGAGTAAGCTGGGTGTTGCAGCGAATGAAGCTGGAAATTCAACATTTACCTAGGGCCAATTCGAGGATAGACATCCATAGCTGGCCTTCAGGTAGGGATCGGTTCTTTGCCTACCGGGACTATCGAATGTTTGCAGAAAATGGGGCGTTATTGGTCCAGGCTACCAGTACCTGGGTGGTATTTGATTTGCAAACCAGGAACATGATCCATATTCCCGATTGGGTTGCATTGCCCATAGATGAATCTGAAATTCCCCCTTCTCTCCCTCGCCTCAGCGGAAAGATTCGGTTCCCAGAGGCGGTAGATTACAGCCAGTCCTTTCAGCCCAATTGGTTTGACGTAGATATCAATCAACACGTCACGAACACCCGTTTTTTTCGCTGGATATTGGAAACCCTTCCGGTCGATCACTTACGAACCCACACCATTGCGGAGGTTGACCTCATCTTCAAACAGGAATTAATTGTTGGAGAGCCCCTTGTTGGACAGGCTTCTGTCAATGGGATGGATACCTTTATTCATCAGCTGGTCAGAAAAAATGGAAGCATAGCAGCGATAGGCTCTACCAAATGGCGCGAACATATTTGAAATATTGAATATGACAGCCTATTTTTGACTTAACCCAAAATTGCTGTTTCATTTATGGCTCGTGTACTGATCGTAGAAGATGAACACTTAGCTGTCAAGCGTCTTCAACGCCTAATTACAAGGCTGGACGACTCTTTGGAGGTAGTACAGGTAATCGACTCCGTAAAAAATGCAGTGACTTGGCTGCAGGAAAATGAGCCTGACCTGATTTTTATGGATATCCACCTGGCGGACGGAAACAGCTTTGCCATCTTTGATGAAGTGGAAGTCAATGCCCCGATCATTTTTTCTACCGCCTACGATCAATACGCCATTCGAGCATTCAAGCATAACAGCATTGATTACTTGCTTAAGCCCATTGACAAGGACGAATTGGAGCACAGCCTTCAAAAGTTTCGGGAGAAGCAGCTCAATGGCAGTTTTGACCTGAGCAAATTAGCGGATGCCCTGAAGGGCCGAAAGGAAGGCTACCAAAAGCGGTTTATGGTTACTTCAGGGGAGAAGATTAAGTCTATCAAAGTAGAAGAAGTGGCGTACTTTTTCGGCCAGCAAAAGTATGTATTCCTCATCACCAAGGACAACCGCCGCCACATTGTCGATTATACCCTCGGAAAATTGGAAGACCTGCTCGACCCAGATGAGTTTTTCCGCATCAACCGCCAGTTCATCATCAGTTACGATGCCATTGAGAATATGTACGCCTACTCTAAGAGTCGGATCAAAGTAGAACTGGCACCAACCGCAGAAATTGATGCCATTGTCAGCATTGACAAATCGAGGAGGTTTAAGGATTGGTTAAATCGATAGGAATTCTCTATCGCTGGATCATAACTTTCTTAGAATGGCCACCCTTTAGCGTGTTCACTTGCACCACATACATGCCCACCGGTAAGTCTGAAACAGAAATTTGAATTTCCTTCGAATTCAAAAATGGCTTCGTCAAAACTTGCCTGCCTGTTACCTCTAGCAAAATCACTTCTCCTGATTCTTTGGTTGAAAAAGAAACCCTTAGCCATTCTGCAGCAGGATTGGGGTAAATGCTCAATTCACCAAGCAATTCCTCCGCTGAAAGTTGGGTCGGAACTCCTGTAAACTCACACACACTCCCAGTCGATTCATAAAACACCTGAACAGCATCCACCCGTTGTTTCAGGATTTCTACTGAATGTAAGTGATCGGTTCCTCTGGCGAAGACAAATGCCATGGACAAGCAAATGGATTCACCCCCATCAAACCTAAATTTTCGGGATGAACCCAAGGAGGACCGTCCTCCGGGAGCCAGATTAGCAGACAACATGGACCATTGAGCGGTATCAGTAGGATCGCCACTGAATTGATGAGCAGTTCGCTGAAGACCAGCGTAGCCGTTCCCTCCAAGGGTGATTGGATTTCCATCTATCCAAAAACCTCGCTGGTAGTTGTAATAATTTACAGCATTTTCAGGAAATCCTGTAACGGAAGAATCACCCCCAATGGTCATGAAGGTTCCTAATTCCTGATTGAGAAACACTACGCCCATGGCAGGTGGAGCGGTTCCGTACCCAATGAAACTTCCTGTGGTATCGTCAAAATTATCTGCATTGTAGGCAAAAAAGAGGTTACGTGTGGTATCGCATCCGTAGTAATCATCAGAAGGGTTGCCCAAATGGAAATCTACCCACTGAGAAACGAGGAAATCCTCAAATAACAAGTTGCCCCGGTTTTTGATCCATTGCTGGACAAATACCACTTGAGACAAAGGATCGCTTGCAGGACGATCATAGGCATAGGTCATCGTGTGTATTTCACATCTTGTAATATCAGTGTTCCCCGTTTCAGTAGGCAGGGCAAAATGATTGAAATAAATGGTGTAGCTCGCTTGGTCTCCTAAGATTCTGGGATAATCCCCCATCATAGGCGTATACCAGCCGTCATTGTTGACATCCACATAGGGCGCGAGGAACGCGGATTCTCCATTGCTGGTATCTCCATGTGCTGGCCAGTTGGCAAGATCAGGCGGCATGGTGTAGCCCGGTTGGGCAAAGTTAGCCCGGTGATTCGCTATTTCAGCCGAGGTCAAAGTAAATACCTGATTGAAGCGTTCAAAAAATACGCTGTCTATCGGGAAAGGAGCGACATTCCCAGGTCCAGGCCCATAATCGGTGCCCTTTATGCGATAGGTCTGAGCTGCATTGCGCAGTTGCCCGGCTTCATCCAAACCGCCAAACCAAAGGTTACTGGCAAAGACGGTATGCTGTCCGCTGTTTTTGGGAATTTCGAATAATAAGTTTCCCTGCAGGTCCCAACCAATGTCTCCCATGGAATTTACCCCCACACGAACATCGTTAATGGACAGGGTATCTCGGTCATTTGTACCAAATTGTCCATACGCAGAATTTACAAAGCTCGGAATAAGTGCAAAACACAGTAGAAGGTTGAAGTTATTTTTCATCGGATAGAAGGGTTAAAGTTCCCTTCTAAGATGGGGGATTTCAGGGAAAAATTTTAGGGTTATTTGAACGGAGGTGTTTCACAGTTTCAGGGCAAAATAACCCTCAATCTAGCAGGATTTTGCTGGAATACAGGAGGTAAAAGCCCAATTTTTTTCATTTATGGGTTACGCCTTGCCTTTTGACTCAACCTGACATATTCTGGAACGCTGTCAGGGTTTTGGTAGCTAGCAAAACCCTAATCGGCTCAAAAATTCCATTTATCTGAGCCGATTAGGTAGTATATTCGGCTCAAACGCCATAACTGCCAACTCCCCAACTGGCCACATTCCGCCTTTAATTCGGTTTTTTTCTAAGGTACTTTATCCAGCCTACAATATGCTTCTCGATGCCGGAATGGTTGCAGCCTATTTCGCCTTGGTCATGTACCTGGCACTCCGCGGCCGCGATCAATAAGACGTAACAAGCGAAGAGTATTTCCTTAGTTCCCGCAACCTCCGCTGGCCGTCTATTGCCATTTCCACCATTGCCACCAATGTACAAGGCTACCAGTTCCTGGGGATGATGGGTTCAGCCTATTTGTACGGACTGGCCCAGGCAAACCTGGAAATCAATGCCGTTCAAGGCATGCTGATGGCTGCTTTCATCTTTGTTCCGCTTTACCTGAAGGAACGAGTGGTGACCATTACCCAGTTCATCCAAAAGCGTTTGGGTCGTAACGTCGGGCTTGCCTACTCGATCGTGAATTTGATCATGCTTTCTACCCTGAGCCTGGGTGCCACCCTTTTCTGGGGTGCCTACGCCGCTGATCTGGTTTTTGGGGAATACCTGGAATTTCTGGGGCAAAGCAGGCTGCAACGAGCAGCTATCCTGATTGTACTGCTGGGGATATTTTCAGCCATTTATACCTATCTGGGAGGCTTAAGTGCAGTGGTGAGAACTGATATTATCCAATTTGCCATTTTGACGCTAGGTGGATTGGTCGTACTGATAGCGGCCTTGCGTGAATTGGGCGGCTGGGGAGAATTGTACAGCCAAGTCCCACAGCTTATGGAACTTCACCTTCCGGCGGACCACCCCAAACTCCCTTGGATCGCCATTGGGGGCATGTTTCTGCTCAACATCAATTACTGGTGTGCAAATCAAAGTGTGGTACAGCGGTCTTTGGCAGCCAGAAGCCTCAGAGAGGCCCAGATAGGCCTAATGGTCGGTGGAGCAATGAAATACTTCATGGCAGTGCTCATTGTGGTCCCAGGAATAGCCTTAGCTGGAATCCTGGCGGAAAATCCCTTGAGCGAACCCGATCAGGCATTTCCTTATTTGGTCAAAACCTACCTTCCTGCGGGGCTGCGTGGCCTCATCTTATGTGCCCTGTTTGCGTCGATGATGAGTACGGTTGACTCCGTTTTCAATTCACTCGCCACCCTTTGGTCCATTGATATCTACAAGCCCCTCATTCGCCCCAACGCTACCGATGCACAACTGGTACAAGCCGGCAGGAACACCATTTTGGTCACATTGGTGAGTGGCATATTGATGGGATGGATGCTGCTATTTGTGAAACTGGAAAACCCTGAACAGGCATTCACCCATACCCTGAATGAACTGCGCTACTACCTAAACACAGGGTTTGTGGTGATTATCTGCGGGGCTGCCCTGGTATTGGCTCCCAAGCACAGGATGGCCATGTTCAGCTTTTTGCTTACCATTCCGTTGCACCTAACCTTTCAAGAGGTGTTCCCTGATATGAATTACTTTGTCAGGGCAATGTGGGTCATTCTTATCGCTTTTGGGGTGCTTGCAGCAACTGGGCGCGGATTTCGTCCTGTTAATGATTGGCTAACAGCAAGTGATGATGAAATGAAGGAGTTGGGCTGGGGACTGTTGGCGTCGTTGGCAGTTTGCCATGCATTGTTCTGGTAAAATTGGCCCAAAAATCTAAGTCGAGGGCTTTTTACAATCCCTCATTGCCAAAGTTCCCCTTTGCCTGATTTATTTGTAAAAATGAGTCTGGACTGGTACAGTTTGAGAAGTTTGAATAATTTGCGCGGAATTTATAAAGATGAATAGAAGTCTACTTTCAATTTTAGGCGTTCTTGTTTTCTGCTTTCTGGCTTATTTCCCTTTATTTTTCCACTTGGACACAGAGCCGTTAAAGCAATGGGACGAATCCCTATTTGGATTGCGTGCGCTGTACCTGGCTGAAAACGGAGAAATCCTTAATAATTTTGGACAATTCGACAAGGCCCCCGGCCACCCCAATACTAAGCCTCCTCTCATAAGCTTTGTGCAGGTAATTTTCATGAAAGTTCTGGGGTACAATGAACTCGCCCTTCGGCTCCCGATTGCCCTCTTTGGGCTTTTGCTCATGGGCATTTTTTATTGGTTTAGCCTAAAAGAATGGGGGAAACCAGGAATAGGGCTCTTAGGCGGACTTGCCTTGCTAACGAGTACGCAATTTGTTCAACCTCACATGGTTCGAAGTGCCGACCACGATGTTCCCCTTTCCGTTTTTGCTTTCCTTTCCATTATTTTCCTTTACCGATACCTCAAAAACGACCAAAAGAAGTTTGTTCACTTGGCTCTTCTGACGTTGATGGTTGGATTTGGGGTCCTCACAAAGAATTTATTCGGGTTATTATTTTTGCCAGGGTTCTTTCTGTATTTCCTCTACAAACGGCAGCTTATCCCCTTTTTAACCTCCGGTCGATTCGTTGGCAGCTTGGGGATTTTGGCTGGACTGCTAGGGGGGTTTTATATCGTGTGGGAAATACAAAATCCAGGTATCATGAACCGAATTTGGGAATATGAAATTCTAAAACGGTATACGACTGCGCTAGAGAATCACGAGGGAAGCATTTTTTACTATGTATCCTTGTGGATAGAGGGCGGTTTTATGCCCTGGGTGCTTTTTATCCCAATTACTTTTGGGCTCTTGTTCATTGAAAAGTACAAAGCCTATCATGATTTCATCGTTATTACTGCTTTTTGCTTTTTCATCACGCTGATTGCAATTTCATTAGGGTCAACGAAGACCGTTTGGTACTCAGCAGTTTTATACCCAATACTTGGCATTTGGACAGGAATTAGTTTGAATTTATTACTGGAGGGATCCGTACGCCTGCTAAAACCCTTGAGTATTCCCAAAATAGGAATTATTACACTTGAGCTCCTCCTGCTTTTCGGTATTCCCTACTACCACGTAATGGAAAATATTCTGAAGGAAGATTACGTGTATCCCCAAGAAAGATATGGACACTTTATGAACCAGCATGCCAGGGTCCATCCATCTGACCAAGATTATAAAATCCACTTAAGCAGTTGGGACACCCATGCAATTTATTATGTGAATGCCTTTAACTCAGGCAAGGGATTTAACCTTGGAGTAAACAGAGACCCAAGCGGGCTGAAGGTAGGGCAAAAAGTGCTAGTCTGTACCCAAAAAGACTTCAACCGAATTAAAAAGCGGTTTAAATTTGACAAAGTCCGGGAATATAAGGACTGTACGATGGTACTGCTCAAAGAAAAAATTCGCGATACCCAAAGCAACTAACTTCAATTGAACCAAGCCTAAAATTCCCTAAAAAACCGCATTTCCAGTGAAATTCGGGTCATGTCATCATTGAGGTTGTATCCGCCCCCATGGACCAGGTAAGGAGAAAATAGCAGCATTTCATTCCGCCCTGGATTCGGCCGGACCATTCGAACAGGTTCTCCCTTCAAGGTGGTGATACAGGGCACCGTAAAGGGAAGCCCGTTGATTTTACTCCCAGATTCGGTCCGCTCGATGAGCTTTTCAGGCAAAAGGTGGCTCCCAGGCAAGATGGGCAGAGAGGATCGCTCATTACTTCCTATCAAGGGCACATAGATGTTAATGCCGTCACGCAGGCGGTCCAGGTAAATGTCTTTGTGGGGAGGGTTGTTATCCGACATAGCTCCTGGACGGACTATACGCAAGCAAAAAACAGGATCAACCCCTCGGGGATTTGTAGAAGAAACCGCGATCCTTAACACTTCGGATATTCTTTCCCAAATAATTTCCGGGGGAATAGGCAATTGATCTAATGAAAAGCATTGCCGCGTTTGGGAAATAATTCTGGCATGCGCAGCATCGTCTACATGGCGGTGATAATGAGCTGGATTAAACTGATCCAAATCAATGCTAGTATTTTCCGCCACAATGCCAGCAAATAACTGGAGTAATCCCTCTGAAAGCTGCTGAAACTGCTGCTGCCTCAAAAATGGCAGGATGGTGTACCCTTTCTTGTGCCAGCTACACTTCTGGGTCAGGTCATCATCTTGGGCTAGCAAGACTTCCTCCCTTCCTACTTTGGTGCTGCCCTCCACCTCATAAGGAACACGAACATCATTGATAAATACCTCATGCAAAGACATGGCAGAAATATAGCAACTTTGCTTAGTTTTAAACCCAGATGAAGCCCAAAATCCGCATTTCAATATTTCCTGATTGGCTATATAGCTTCATCGTTGGCTTGGGGGCTATGGGATTTTTCGGACTCCTGTTCTGGTTAAATATCTGGACAGATATACAGGATCACCTGATTGGGCTTCAGCAAATTGAAGCTGGCAGGTGGATACCGCCCAACTTCCTGTATTTCCTGTTGGTTTACCTGTTTTCTTTTGGTAAAACAGAAGTCAGCGTGACGGGAGTTACCGCTATCGTTTTATTGGGGTTAGCCGTGGGAAGCAAGCACTGGCTGAGTGTCAGCATGTGGCAGAAGGAACTGGGAAGCCACAAAAACCTGCTTTCCCTTCTTGGATGTGGGCTGATTGTATCCTTCTCCCTTCCAACTCCTTGGTCTAGCTACCTTGGTCAAGTTCCCCCAAATATCTGGCACAACTCCACCCTGATTTTCTTGATGCCCGCAGTTTTGGGGTTGTATTACCACACAAGCACCTTTTTACGCAATCCCACCGCTACCAACTGGGGCATCTTGATCGGCCTCATTTTCTTAAACCTGATCATCAAGCCTAGCTTCCTTTTTGCCTGGCTCCCCACTACCCTATTGTTCGCATACCAGGGATTCAACCAGCAGTTCTGGAAAATGGCAGCAGTGATTAGCATCGGAGGCTTACTCATTTTGGGTCAATATTTCATGGTATATCAGGTAAATGACCACCTGACAAACCCTTTGTACACAGAAAGCTCGCAAATTGCGATAAAGCCTTTTTGGCTCTGGAATCAAGTAAGCGAAAGTCTGCCGATTTCCTTCCTCTTTTCCTATGCGTTTCCGATGGCCATGATTGCCTTATACCCACGACTCTTGGGAGATAAAGTCATTCTTTATACCCTTGGGCTGAACATCACAGGACTCTTGCTATTTGTATTGGTAGTAGAGGAAGGCCCGAGGGCCCTACACGGCAACTTCGCTTGGCAGACCATTGCCTGCAACTACCTCTTGTTCTGGGCACTAATGGGA
Source organism: Bacteroidota bacterium (assembly GCA_039024295.1). Lineage (GTDB taxonomy): Bacteria > Bacteroidota > Bacteroidia > J057 > J057 > JBCDIQ01. The sequence goes on from JBCDIQ010000168.1 coordinate 9,825, forward strand.
AAATGGTTCAAGAATTTCCTGAAGTATAAATGGCAGTGGAAACAGCTAGCTTCAGGAACCTTTCTTGCTGCACATATTCTATCGGGCATTTACTACCTGCTGGGAATCCTGTGGCACAAAACCTACCTGTTTTAAGATCAGGAAAAAAATAAGATTTCGATTTGACGCAGAGATTATCGCATCCGCCTAGCTCATGTACCTAAAAGATCATTATATTTCCTAATCACGGAAGTCAAGAGTTGGGGAAAGGCCTGGAGAATAAACTTCACAGACAAGCTGGTATCAAATGAAAAAGGTAAAAAAGAAATTTTTATTCATAGTGGAAAAAAACCATACAGGGTTTTCCATCTACTCCTCAGATCTGCCTGTATTCACCACCGCTAAGAATAGTGCTGAAATTCATTCTAATATTTTAGAGGCGTTAAATCTGTACCTGGAGGATCAAGGCAAACTTGCCGAAGCCAGCAATATCAAACTCCAACTGGATTTACAGCAGTTTTTTCAGCATTATCGAGTAATCAATGCCAAATATTTAGCCCAAAGAATCGGCATGAATGAAACCCTGCTTTCACAATATGCTCAAGGTCATAAAACTCCTTCTGAAAAACAGGCCAATAGGATTTTGGAAGGGATTCATGAAATCGGGCGAGAGTTGAGTGAAATAAATTTAATAAATGGGTGAGACCACTTTTTTAAACGAAATCTTGACAACTAAAAAAGCCCAATCCGCTTCCACGAATTGGGCCATATTTTATCAAAAACACTGCTACAAATGCACCACTTCTCCATAAGCCGCAGCGGCTGCTTCCATGACAGCTTCTGACATGGTGGGGTGAGGGTGAACCGCCTTGATGATTTCGTGTCCAGTGGTTTCCAGCTTGCGAGCCATTACGATCTCAGCGATCATATCGGTTACGCCAGCACCGATCATATGAGCACCGAGGAGTTCGCCATATTTGGCGTCGAAGATGAGTTTTACGAAGCCATCTTTCTTCCCGGCTGCGCTAGCTTTGCCAGAAGCAGAGAAGGGGAACTTCCCAACTTTCAGCTCATAGCCGTGTTCTTTAGCTGCTTTTTCAGTCATGCCAACGGAAGCAACTTCCGGCTGGGTGTAGGTACAACCCGGAATATTGTCATAATCCAGCGGTTCTACGTCCATTCCAGCTATTTTTTCCACACACAAAATCGCCTCGTGTGATGCCACGTGTGCCAGTGCTGGCCCAGGGGTCATATCCCCAATGGCAAAAATGCCTGGGATATTGGTCCGGTAGAATTCGTCTACTGTCACCAGCCCACGGTCGGTTTTTATACCCAAAGCCTCCAATCCTAACCCCTCAATATTGGCCACAACGCCCACAGCTGAAAGCAGCACATCAGCTTCTAGCTTTTTCTCACCTTTCTTGGTTTTTACCGTAGCAACAACGCCTTTTCCCGAAGTATCTACCCCGGTTACCTCTGCATTGGTCATTACCTTTACGCCACGCTGCTTGAAAATTCGCTCCATCTGGCGAGATACTTCCTCGTCTTCTCGTGGAAGCACATTGGGCAAGTATTCTACAATGGTAACCTCGGTTCCCATGGTAGCATAGAAGTAACCAAACTCCATCCCGATGGCCCCAGAACCCACAATGATCATGCTTTTGGGCTGCTTCGGCATCACCATGGCCTTGCGGTATTCAATGATTTTCTCCCCATCAATCGGCATACTTGGCAAACTGCGAGCACGGGCACCCGTGGCCAATATGATATTAGCTGCATCATAAACCGTCTTATTCCCCTTACTATCAACCACTTCTACCTGCTTACCTGGAGTAACAGAGCCAAAGCCCTCAAGCACATCAATTTTATTTTTCCGAAAGAGAAAATTGATCCCCTTGCTCATCCCACTGGCCACTCCCCTGCTTCGCTTGACCACTTCAGAAAAATCATAACTGAATTTCTCTGCCTTCAAGCCATATTTATCTGCATGCTTAAAGTAATCATAAACCTCAGCACTTTTGAGCAGGGCTTTGGTAGGGATACACCCCCAGTTGAGGCAGATGCC
>JBCDIQ010000169.1:0-11708 GCA_039024295.1 Bacteroidota bacterium
ACGGACTGATTTTTCAGGCTCAAGGGAAAACTATTTGCTGCATTGGACTGGGAAGAGCAACCCCAATTGGTCTCTTCCAAGGAAAATGGAAAAACCTGAACCTCCTGCTGCATGCTTAAAGGAGATGTACACAAATACGCAGGAAATTACCCCTGACATATGAGGATGGTAGTTAAAAGGTCAGCCGTACGAACTATAAAAAGTAATCGTCTATCGCCTGCTACATGTGCAGATTTTTTTCTTTCACACATCAGCAGCTTACCCCTTCGAAAACCGCGAAAAGATTCCCATCGGCAGGCGTTTGCCGGAAGCCTCCTGCATGTATAACTCCCCACATTCTGCTTTTGAAGCCGTTTTGGCTCCGAAGTGGGTATGAACCAAATCATACAGGACGAGGGGAGAAAACCCGAGCGAATAGCTGTTGAACACCAGAAAATGCTTATGAGGATCAAGGATGGTGGCCACTGCCTGGGTGAGGTCATTAACCATGTCTTCGAGTTTCCACTTTTCCCCTTTGGGGCCATGGCCATAGGCCGGAGGATCCAGGATGATTCCCTGATAGGTTTTTCCCCGCCTGGCCTCTCGCTGGACAAACTTATAGGCATCCTCCACCAACCAACGAATATTCGACAGGCCACTGGCTTGCATATTTGCATTGGCCCAGTTTACTACCGAACGAATAGAGTCGCAGTGAATCACATCTGCCCCACCCGCTTTGGCAGCAAGGGAGGCCCCACCTGTGTAGGCAAACAGATTAAGTACCCGGGGAGACTCCAGTTGCTGTGACTGCTGATAGATGAACTGCCAGTTGATGGCCTGCTCCGGGAAGATTCCGACGTGTTTGAAAGCGGTTAGGCCCAGCCGAAACTTGAGCTTCATCCCTTTGTATCGATATTCAATGAACCATTGGTCTGGCATTTTTTTTAGCTGACGCCAATTACCGGAGTGGCTGCCCTCCTGGGTAAAATGCGCATGGGGCCTGTTCTGCCATTCTTTTTCAGAAAGAGACTTGCTCCATACGGCCTGAGGCTCCGGCCTCCTAAGGATATAGGTGCCAAATCTTTCCAGCTTTTCAAATCCACCGGTATCGATCAGCTCGTAGTCTTTCCAGTTTGTGGGGGTCAGCAATTTCATCACACGCAAATCTAGCAAAATGACACGATTGTTAATCTCTGCTTGGCAAACAGACCAAAAAGCAGGTGCTTTCGTTTGTCCCTATATCATTTTCCCTAAAGATAAACCTTATGAAAACGCTTTCCATTTCCTTAATGATGTGTGCAGTTGTACTGCTATGGTCTGGCTGTGGACAAGACGATGATGATCCTAAAAGTTCAGGCCCAAGTCCCGAAAATTGCCTGGAAGTCACCCTTCAAAATCAATTTACGGAGTTGCCAGCAAAGGTATCTGTCTTCTTCAAGGTGGGCAATGCTTGTGAGGGCACGCCTGTTGCCCGGTTGGATACGTCTAATTTTGTGATTTATGAGAAAGGGAGAAACGATGATGTTCGGCAGGAAATCTCCCGTTTTGAAGCAGAACGGAAAATCTCAGATGTTGGTCGGGTCTTTGCCTATAACACTGTGCTTTTGTTGGACCTGAGTGGTAGTGTGAGTGCCAACTCCCTTACAGAATTAAAAGAAGCAACGAAAAAGTTCATCGACAACGCACTTCCGGAAGACAACAAAGGGGCATATCGAATGGGCATCTGGTGGTTTGATGGAGAAGATAAATTGAACCCTTTGGTGGCACCTACAGCTAACAAACTAACCCTCAAATCAGCTGTTGACGGGATCAATGCAAGCTTGAGCCAGGATAACTCCACCGATCTGTATGGCGCCATTCAAAAGGGCGTGGATACTACCCTTGCGTTATTTGAGACCTTCCGTCAGAAAGGCATTATTTCGGCTGCGTCAATGGTAGTGTTCACAGATGGAACGGATCAGGCAGCCCGTTACCTTCGGGATTCGGCTTATGCAGCTGTGGACCTGTTGGAAGAAAACAGCACAGTTTTCACCATTGGCCTCGGAGGAGAAATTGATGAAAACGTGTTGCAGCGGTTAGGTAAAACCGGATTTGCTTATGCCGAGGATGTGACCCGTTTGGAAGAAACCTTTGTTGAGGTAGGTGAGCTCATTTGGGCAGAGGCGAATAGTTACTATTTGTTTGAATACTGTAGCCCCAAACGGGATGGTAGAGGGGTAAGCGAACTTACCATTGGGGTATTGGAAGGTTCCAACAGGGGGGAGACCACAACGACCTTTGATGCCACAGGGTTTACCAGTGGTTGTAACCTATAGGGTACACAAGTTGTAGCAACTGATTGAGCTGTTCTCGCTTACGTGAACAGCTTTTTTATTGGATTTAATGAGGGTAAGTAAAAAACCACCTGTTTATGTGGCAGAACATGACAGATTGCAAAGGTGTTCTGAAGGATTGGGCAAGATTTGGGTGCCTTAAAGTCTTAATTTTTTACTTATTTTGTGGAGCAACAACAACACAAACTGACAAACTAAACAATGGCGAAGATAGACCTCATTATGCCCAAAATGGGTGAAAGTATCATTGAAGCCACTATCCTTAAATGGACCAAACAAGTCGGAGAAGAGGTAGAGCAGGAAGAGACCATCCTGGAAATTGCCACCGATAAAGTTGATTCTGAGGTGCCTTCTCCGGCAGATGGCACCTTGATGGAAATTCTTTTTGAGGAAGGCGATGTTGTGGCTGTTGGAGAAGTAATCGCACGGATTGAAACGGAGCCTGTTTCAGGAGAAAGTGATCCGGAAATTCCTTCTAACGGACAGCATGAAGCACCTGCCCCCGAATTGGCATCAGTGGTAGAAAGTGTTCCTTATGTGCCCGTATCTGAGGGACCTGCGGCAGGTAGTTTTGCTTCTTCCGCCAGGTTTTATTCTCCTCTTGTACTCAATATTGCGCGAGAAGAGGGGATAAGCATGCTAGAATTGGAAGCCTTGCCTGGATCGGGTAGGGGAGGCCGTGTAACCAAGAAAGATATACTTTCCTACGTTGAGGATCGTCAAGAAGCACCACAGGTAGTTTCTGCTCCCCAGGTCGCTGCGCAACCCGTAAGCACCCGTAAAGCAGCTCCCAAGCCTGAGCCTAAGGTCGCCAGTACACCGCCTCCTGCTCCCACGCCCGCTCCCACCATCACACATGAGGGCAATGTCTACATAATCGAGATGGACCGTATGCGGAAAATCATTTCCCAAAATATGGTTCAGTCCAAGCATACCTCTGCTCACGTGACCTCATTTGTAGAGGCCGATGTCACGAATCTGGCGAATTGGCGGAAACGGGTGAAAGGAGATTTTGAAAAACAGTACGGAGAAAAACTCACCTTTACGCCATTGTTCCTCCAAGCCGTCATCAAAGCACTCCGGGAACATCCCCTCATCAATTCTTCGGTAGACGGAGACCGAATTTTGGTTAAGAAGGATATCAACGTAGGAATTGCCGTTGCACTTCCCAATTATAACCTGATCGTTCCAGTAATAAAAAATGCCGATCGCCTGAACTTGGTAGGGCTTTGTGCAGCAGTCAATGATTTGGCAGCACGTGCACGTGCCAATAAGCTCAAGCCAGATGAGTTAGAAGGTGGTACCTACACGCTGTCTAATGTAGGCACCTTTGGCAACGTGATGGGAACCCCGATCATCTTGCAGCCGCAGGTTGCCATTCTTGCTGTTGGCTCCATCCGTAAGCTTCCTTCCGTTATAGAAACTGCCGAAGGGGATATGATAGCCATTCGCCAGAAGATGTTCCTTTCTCATTCCTATGACCACAGAATTGTGGACGGAGCCCTTGGAGGACGATTCGTGAAACGAGTTGCGGATCTATTGGAAGCCTGGAATCCTGAAACAGATATCTAGATATCCTCCATTTTTAACATATAATGCAAAAGCCGGAAAATTCTTCCGGCTTTTTTGTTACGGCTATATTGAAATGATGGGTTCACTAGGACAGCTCCCCAATAAAAGGAAGGGCGTTTTTCTAGAAATACGCCAAGCATTTTCTCAAGAGAGATTAGGCCGCGATTGATTCTGCAGGTTCATGTACCTCCTGAAGCAAGTTCCAGGGGGTTGAGCGCATAAGATTGGCAATCTGTGTTAAACTGGTATCAGGATTGAGCCAAGTTTTGTATTGCCTCGGAGATAAAATTAAGGGCGTTGGTTGACTGTTGGCCATGATTTGTGGAGCAGGTACTCCTACCAATGCAAATGTCTTTCTCAGGGAACCATCAGGCTGTCGCCAGCTTTCAAAAATCCCTGCAAAGCAAAAGTTCTGGCGATCCTTTCTAGCAAACAGCTCTGCTGAACTTCCTTTTAGTGCATCAGGTAATACACTGAAACTGTCAGCAGGAATTAAGCAACGTTGCTTTCGGATGGGAATCTCGAAAGAAGGCCTTTCAAAAATATTATGGGCAGGTGCTAACGTCCGGTTTTGTCCCATCTCCTCGTCGGATGCCCAGTAGGGAATCAATCCCCACTGGAAATGGCGAAGTCGAACCTGGCCATAATCTTCAACCAGGACAGGGGCATAATCACCAGGACGAATTACTTCGTGCTCCAGAAGTCGTAGGTTAGGCATGCCAGTGAAATTCTCCTCTGTGCCATGTGAAAAGCGATTGAAAGAATAGGTCGTTAGCATAGTTGTATCAGTTTTGATACCCTAATATACCACATTATTTAGTATATACAAATAAAATACTAAAAAATAGTATATAAAAACCTTAAATTATGCTAAAAATTATTGATACGTAATTCCTGACGCACTTTTTCCATGCACATACATCAAGCCCCACCTTTTCGGAGGGTAAGGCTTAAATGATAGAAATAGAGGGGGTAGGTCTAGCGTTGTTCGTGGCGCAGGGCAAGCTGTCCGCAAGCGCCGTCAATATCCTTTCCTCGACTTCGCCGCACATTGACAATGACTCCTGCCTGCTCCAGGTAGTCGATGAAGGCATTCATACGACGAGGCGTCGTGTTGACAAATCCTGCTTCCAGGATCGGGTTGTATTCGATGACATTGACCTTAGAGGGAACGATCTTGGAAAATTCTGCGAGCTCTCTCGCATCTTCCAAAGAGTCATTTACATCTTTGAAGATGCAATATTCGTAGGTGATTCGGTTCCCCGTTTTTTCGTAAAAATATGTTAAGGCTTCCACCAGGTCCTCCAATGGGTTAGCCTCATTGATGGGCATGATGCGGCTGCGCTTCTCCTGGTTGGCAGAGTGCAAAGAAAGGGCAAACTCAAATTTGATTTCATCATCAGCCAGGCGGCGAATCATCTTGCTGATCCCAGCGGTTGACAGGGTGATACGACGATTGGACATGCCCATGCCTGCTTCAGAAGTGATATGGGAAATGGAGGAAAGGACATTCCTGTAATTTAGCAACGGCTCTCCCATTCCCATGTACACGATGTTGCTCAGGGGTCTGCCAAAATGCTTTTCAGCTTCCTCATTCAGCAGATACACTTGGTCATAAATCTCGTAGTGCTTGAGGTTATGTTTCAGGTCCAAAAAGCCCGTTGCACAAAAGGCACAGTCCAAAGAACAGCCGGCCTGAGAGGAAACACAGGCAGTCACCCGTTTGGGGGTAGGAATCAGGACCCCTTCCACCTGTTGTCCACCAGGGAGTCGAAAAGCGTATTTGATGGTACCGTCCTTGCTGTGGTGTGAGGATTCAATGGTTGCGCTGTCGAGCAATAAGTTTTCCTCCAACCGTTTGCGGAGGGCTTTGCTCAGGTTGGTCATTTGATCAAAGCTTACTACGTGCTTTTTCCACAGCCATTCGTACACCTGTCGAGCCCGGAATTTTTTCTCTCCCCAGTCCAAAAAAAGTGCCTCTAACTGGTCATAAGTTAGCGAACGGATGTCTGGCTTTTTGGTCATGCTGCAAATATACGAAAGAGAAAGGTTTAGGTGACAATCTGGAAGGGATCTGGGAAGGCTAATAACAATACTATTAACCTGAAGGTCATAATTATAGACAGCCCATTAGAAACCATTAATCTTCCCACCTATGCAACATTTACTTACTGGTATACTTGCCGCTTTTTTTATGGGGGTAACTACGCTTGGTTATTCGCAGCAATATAACCATCATGTAGAAGTAAGAGCCGGTGCCAATTACACCAATGTAAACTATGGAACCGAGCTGCTTGAAACCCTTTTTAGCCCAAATGACTATACCGACTTTCAGGCGAATACTGATTACGGGCTAGGGCATTTTGTTGGGGTGGGAGCTTCCATCCATTTTTTGAATCATTTTGAGTTCATGGCGAGCGTGGATTACGTTAGAATGAATGGTCAACTTTCCGGTCAGGTAGAACAGCTCAAAGACGATGTTACTCGTCCTCCCAGTTCATTGGTTCCAGTGAATGCTTCTGGCACCATCAGCCATACCTTCATCAGCATTGAAACGGGGGTGCGGTATACGTTTGGAGGAGATATTACCAATGGCTTTTTCATAGGAGGATTTATCAGCGACATGATCCACCTTGATACCGAATGGCGGATAGATATGGAATATGAAACAGGTAATTCTAATGTGCAAAGTGATATTTCGCGCGTAGAGCAGCCTGATTACCAAAACCTGACCATGGTGGGCGGTAGCATCGGCTACACACATCCAATTGGCGACCGATTTACCGTGAGCCCCGTATTGGATTACCGGTATGGCTTCAACCCTTTGGTGGAACAGGCTGGCCGTCCCATGGGCTTCAACCTCGGGCTGGGTACACGGTATTGGTTTTAGTGCCATTTCTAAAAATAAGGTTCTTTGACCATTTCAGTGGATTCTCTTAGTTAGCGTGTCATTTGGATCAAGCTTTAGGAATCAAGTTAGGTAGAAAAAATTGATTTTCAGACACTTGTTAGATGTCTCTACAAGCTCGACATGACAGCGACTACTTCGCCCGCAGAAGTTGTCAGAGGACCAAAAATAAAAAACCGGAGCCCTGATTGATTCAGGTTCCGGTTTCTTCTTTACATTCAGCTTTTCAATTTGTTTCTACCGATACCAAATGGTAGCTCTCCTCTACAGAGGGACAGGGCTCTTGGGCACCAAAAATTCCCAATGATATGGTATCGCGTGTATGATCTGATTCTATTCTTCCATCGGCGTACTCCGATACGATCCACCTGTGACGAATTCTTAACACTTGGCGTTCGGCTGGCTGATGGCCGCAGACGATTTCAAACTCATCCTTTATGTCCTGGTCAACTACCACATTCATGCGCTTGACAGTGGCTTCGGATACTTCGTGAAACTGGTTGGCACTGGGCTGTACGCCGAGAAAAATTAACAAGAGTAAACAAGTGATGATGCCGGCAGATGCCAGGAAAACTTTCATGGTGTTGGGGTTAGCATGCGTTCTGATACGAATGTAGAAAGGGAGCAGTGAAAAATAGTGCCTACAATATGTAAAATCCTTACATGGTCAAGCGGTCCAGTAAACCTTAATTCCGAGGCTTTGCAAGATATGCAGTGGGATAAATTCGCTTCATGCGCTTGTCAATATCGCTCACTGTCACTCGTCCATCCTTGTTTTCATCTAAGCCTCTGTTAATTCGGTAGGTTTTGCTGGGCTTTTCATACATAGAAAAACAGTAATCCATATCCAGTGCCTTGGGGTACAGAATCGCCAGGTATAAATCTGTGAGGTTTTCAAAATCGCCGTATCTCCTTCTTACGGTGCTGAGGTAATCAAAGACATAATCCAGCTGATCAGTTGGAGGTAACTGACGCAGGGTCTCCAGGCCAATCTGCATTTCTGCAGCTGTCCCAGGCATCCACTGGATCAATCCAACGGCTCCACTGCCTCGGTGATTTCTCACGGCAGCATCAAATTTGGATTCTGAATACATCACTGCCATCAGCCATTCTGGAGCAATGTTTAGTGCCTTACTAATTTTGATTACCTTTTCTTCAAATGTGTCAATATCCGGCACAAATAAGCTTGCCTTATCAAGTAGATAAAGCCTGGGAGCAGGCGTATTTTCTTCCTGAGAAAAGGTAATTGGATGGCTGATTGCGAATGTAATCAGGTTGGAGACTACAAAAACGGTAACAAGGATCACCACATTCCGGCTACTTAGCCTAATTCCTGGTGTTGCTGGACGTACAATGGTGAAGCCCCTTGCCTGATTCAGGCTATCTTTAGGACCTAGTATCTGCATGACAAATTTTCTTGACTGAATAAAACCTTCATTAACCAACTTCATTAGTAAAATAACTAATAAAAATAGAAAACAACAAGCTTTACTCAGTATTTTACCAAAAAAATAAGAAAATCTATCCTCTATACTAAAAGTCATGGTACGTCGGCGTTAGACCCAGGGGTAATTTGAGGAATTTGGAAGTAGTTTCATAACAATTTATGTCCAATGTTCTATCCTCTTTGGTTTAATGATGGACCAAAGGCGTGAATTACCCGTACTGTTCCAGCATTTGGTGCAGGTGCGCTAATGTATCCGCCTGCTCAGGGGGCTTGTCTGTTCGCCACCTAAGAATTCTGGGAAACCGCAGGGCCACCCCTGATTTATGGCGGGGAGATTTGTTGATGCCTTCAAATCCAATCTCAAATACCAGTTGAGGGGTAACACTTCTCACGGGACCAAATCGCTCCAGGGTATTTTGCTTCACAAAACGGTCCACCTCGCGCATTTCAGCATCAGTCAGCCCTGAGTATGCTTTCGTAAACGGAACCAAAGCATCTTCCTTCCATACGGCGAAGGTGTAATCGGAAAAGAGGTTGGCACGCCTGCCATGACCTCGCTGCGCGTAGATCATGACCGCATCAATGGTTAGGGGATCGACTTTCCACTTCCACCAGTCTCCACGTTTCCGCCCTACCTGATAGGGGGCCGCCAGTTTTTTTAGCATGAATCCTTCGGCGTGGTAGGACCGTGCATGTTCCCGTAATTCAGCCAGGGGCACCCAGTCATCAAATGCGATCGTTTCCGAAATACTCATGGGTACGTTTGTCATCCCCGTGATCAAGCCTTCCAATAATCCTCTCCGGGTAGCAAGGGGCTTGTCTCTCATATCTTTTCCTTCCCATTCTAGCAGGTCATAGGCAATCATATGAGCAGGAGCGTCCATCAAGATTTTCTTGCTGAGCTTTTTTCGGCCAATCCGTGTTTGGAGCAAGTTGAAGGATTGGGGAATGCCTTCCTTCATGACCACGATCTCGCCATCGATCACTGTCCCTTCAGGGAGATTCTCCACCAGGGACTCAAATTCTGGGAATTTCTCCGTGATTAACTCTTCCCCTCTACTCCAAAGAAAAATATTGCCTTGACGGCAAATCAACTGCCCTCGAATGCCATCCCACTTCCATTCTACCTGCCAGTCATCAGGCGTACCAAGTGAATCGACCGGATCTTCTAACTGGTAGGCCAGGTAAAAGGGGTAAGGGCGCGAAAGGTCATCCAAGGTATTTTCTGAAAAGAGGAGTTCCTGAAAATTGGCTGTCTGTGGCAGCCATTCTCCCATCAGCCGGTGCGCAATGGCGTTGGCTTCAAGGCCCGTATGCCGAGCTAGTGCCCGGACCATCAGCTTCTGGGAAGCTCCCATCCGAAAGCCTCCGGTGAGGAGTTTGTTGAAAACGAAGCGTTCCTGCGCAGTCAGTTGGCTCCATGCCGCCAGGATACGTTGCTTTTTTTCCTCTTCCTCCAGGTCTCGTGTTGCTTCCAGGTAAGCCATCCAATCTTTGAGTGTCTTATCGGAACCTGCTTCAGGAGGCGGTAACAACAAGGCAATGGTTTCTGCCAAATCTCCTACCACATGGTAAGACTCCTCAAATAGCCACTGAGGCAGTCCGGAGAGTTCAGCTGCCCAGGTACGCAACAGGGTTGTATTGACCGCTCGCCGGGGACGCTTCCCACTGAATAGGGCAATGGCCCACAGTTTATCTTCGTCCTGCGCCTGATCAAAGAATGTGGCCAAGGCGTCCACCTTCGCATTGGTTTTGTTGGTTTGGTCCAGACGTGCAAAGAGGGTGGCGAAGTGTTGCATGAGGAAGAGAGGTATTAGGTATTAGCTTTTAGGTATCAGGTGTTAGGTTTTTACTGCTTCGCGGGATTTTGCTTCGCTCAACAGGTTACGGTTTTCAGTAATTGGGATAAAATCCATCACACTGAAAACAGAGAACCGATAACTGATAACTATGCTTAGGTGTTCGTGCTATCTTCTGGGGTATCTCCTTCTCCTCCTTCATTCTCATACTGAGTTTCTTCTACATACGCATCTATGCCTTTACTTTTTAGCCAACGCGCATATAAAGTCGAATAGCCATGGGTGACATGCACGCGGGTTGCCCCTGTTGCTTCGATTGCTTCGTTAAGCCCATACCAGTCAGCATGATCCGAAAGGATGAACCCACGATCGGCAGCCCTCCGACGGCGTGCGCCTCTCACGTTCATCCAGCCAGAAGCCATGGCCAGGGAAAAAGGCTGAAATTTTCGTAACCAGGGCGAACCCATAGCCGAAGATGGCGCAATGATCAAGGCTTTCCGAAACTCTTTCTTTTTCATTCCCCCCGCTACTCGGATGGTCTCGGGGATTTTTTGCCCAGTTGCACGCAGCAATTCATTGACATTTTCCACCGCTCCATGGGTGTAGATAGGGCCAATACTGCCATCTACATTACAAATGATTCGCTGGGCTTTCCCAAGGGCATAAGCGATGAGGACGGAAGCTTTATCGTTGGCTGCATTTTCAGCCCACCAGTGGTTGATTTCTTCCATCACCACAGCTTGTGGCTTCCAGCGATACACGGGTAAGCCGAAGGTAGATTCTGTGATGAAAGCATGACAAGGAACGGGCTCAAAAGCAGGCGAAATGCCATCATCCTCGATTTTGTAATCGCCTGAAGCTACCCATATTTCTCCCTTATGTTCCACCCTGATCTGGGCTGAACCGATGATATGTCCTGCTGGATGGAAAGATACGTTGACCCCATTAATCTGGATTGACTTGCCAAACTCAATGCCTTCGACCGAGATGTCCTGCCCGAGCCGTTGCCGCATAATCGGAAGGGAATCGTTGTGGGCAAGGTAGTGTTTCATGCCCCATCTCGAATGATCAGAATGCGCGTGGGTGATCACTGCGCGATCCACGGGCCTCCACGGATCAATGTAGAAGTTACCTGCTTCGCAGTAAATGCCGCGGTTTGTAAACGATAGTAAGCTCATGGGTGTATTGCAATGGTCACTGTCAATTAAACATAGAGAGAATTCAAATGTTCCTGCCAATTCAGATTGTTATTCTTAATTGGTTACAAAGATTTTAACCTTTATTTTTAACTCATGAACACTCCAGCCGAGATTGAAAATAAGCTTAAGGAGATCAAACCTTTTCTTAAGGAAAATTTTTTTGTCAGCCGGATAGGATACTTCGGCTCCTTTGCCAATAACACCTACAAAGAGGCATCCGACATAGACGTAATAGTGGACTTTAATGGCAAAGTTGGGTGGAAGTTTTTTGACTTGAAAGATTACCTTGAAACGGTATTGGAAAGAAGAGTTGATTTGGTAACATCTGCTTCTCTCAAAAAGCAATGGAGGCAGGCTATTCTACAGCAAGTTAGGTACATATGAATTCTCGAGACTCTCTAACTTTTGTAGAAGATATGATCGAAGCTATTGATAAAATTCTTCGTTACCTTTCTACTGTTCAGGGACTTG
>JBCDIQ010000170.1:0-11558 GCA_039024295.1 Bacteroidota bacterium
GCCTGCATGTGGTTTGCCTGGATGACCGTGGTCGGAAAGGAGAAGTGACGGTGGAAGTGGCATATTTTTAAGGAGAAAATTACCGCCTTCCCTGTAAATACTCATCCAGCTCTTCCACTGATCTCCTAAACGTCAGGTGATTGTTGACCTGAAAATAATTGCCAGGGTCAAATACGAAGTCATACGCATATTTAGCCAATTCCAAGCGATGGCGTTCCAGGGAGAAAATGTCCATGAGGCTGGCGACCTGACTGGAAAGCACGCAGTTGGTACCAACAATTTGCTTAGCTACCTTCAATTTGCTGTCGCTAAGTGACTGTCTTTGTACGCTGTTTCTTGCCACCGCAAAGGTACCTTCATCCATGGGGGCAAAGCAGGGTTGTTGCACGCTTCGGCCCTGAGCTTGGGGCTGGCTGTAGATATATTGCTGATTGGCCCTCGGGTCAGGCTCAGTTGGTACAGTTTGTATGGCTGGTTGTGCCTGGATATATTCATTTAACTCATCAATAGAGGATTCAAAATCAAATGCGTCATTGACCACATAATAGTTGCCAATGTCGTGAGTCCGGCCATAGCAGAATTTGGCAAATTCCAGTCTTGTGGACTCAAAGGTAAATTGTCCTAATAATTCCTGTACCTGGGCACTGGTCAGGCAGTTATTGGCCAGTACCTGCTTGGCGATGGTGAGCTTGCTTTGTTCAAATGCTTTCTCATCAATGGAGCGCTTCACTTGGGAAAACTGAAAGGTTTCCATCGGAACAGGACAGCCTATAGGCCCGTTATAACCAGGCACGTATACCGGAGCAGGAGGCGGAAGCTGGTTTCCCGGAGGAAGCACCACACTACCGGGAGGGGTGGTTTGGGTGTTGTTGCCCACCTGGGTGTTACCAATGTTGATATTGATGTTAATGTCATTATTGTTGGTGGGGGGCTGCTGATTTGAAGGAGGATTCTGAGGAGGACGAGTGGCTATAGGTGGGCCGAGTGGCATACTGCTGATTTGCCTGAGCGTCCATCTGCCTCTGTAACGAACGATCTGATAGTCCGTCTGAAAAGCAAGGGGAATGCTCACATAATTTTCACTGAACTCCCCAAGTTGGGGATTGGCAAATCGAACCCCAATGGTGTAGTACTCAAATCGTAGGTCCTGGACGGTCATGCCCCTTTGGGGAACTTCATTTTGCAGTTCTCCATTTATCCAAAGGTAAAACAGCTTGTCAGAGAAAACGACCACGGTTCCTCCTCTTTGGGCGATCAAGGAGGTTGTACTTATCAAGAGAAGAAAAGGGAGGAGTAAAAGTCTGTTGCTCATATTCGGGTTCAATTAAAGGATATACCCAATTGTACGAGGAAAATATATCCATTTCTGTGGATAATGCATGTGAATGACAGCTTATTGAGCAAGCGTGCTGAAATCCACCAACACTGCGTAGCAAAAATTTACCGCTTGTAGGCAATTTCACGCATAGGCTCAGTATCCCAGGCGTGGTCATTTTCTCCGAGATCTATCTGGCTATCCTCTCGTATTAATTCTTCTTGCCATTCAATCTGCTGGCGACTCCGAAGGATATATTCTTGTTTGTTGTGTCGTTCTGGTGCCAATTTCTGCATTGCTTCTTCATCGTGTTTACGAAACAGATGACCAGCCCGCTGGGCAGTGTGGGCACGTATGCCAAGTTGCTTTAATACGTCAACCCCTAGGCGAATAGCGGTATCCAATGACTCACGATAAATATGATTTTCGCCCATTTCTATTAGCTCATAGGCATCCCATCGGTTTTTTGCACGAACCATCACTTTGAGATGGGGAAAGTGAGCGCGTACCGTTTTCACAAGTTCACGATTTGTCTCTGGAGAATCTATACCGGAAATGAGGATTTTTGCCTCGGATGCGCCGGCAGACTCCAGCAAATCCACTCGGGTAGCGTCTCCATAAAAAACTTTGAATCCCATTTTTCGCAAGAAAGCTACCCGGTCTGAATCAAAATCTAAAATGGTGGCCTCCACACCATTGGCCCTGAGTAAGCGCCCAACCGTACTACCAAAATGGGCAAATCCTGCAATGATCACCGGGCATTTTTGATCGATTACATCTGCAGGTAACTCTTCTTCCTCTTTTACCCCAAAATTAGGTCGGATAAATTTATCATTGACAAGTAAAAGCAAGGGAGTAATGGTCATGCTGATGGCAACAACTGCCATAAGCTGGGAAATCCATTCACTTGAAAAAATGCTCAATTGCCCTATGAAAGAAAGTAGCACGAAGGCAAATTCCCCGACTTGAGAAAGGCCGAGGGCAAACAGCATATTCTGGTCCAGGTCCAGTTTGAATACTTTGCCAATACCAAAAAGTACCAAAGCCTTAATCGGCATGATAATGAGGACCAGCATGGCAATAGTGCCTGGATTTGCTGCGATGAGGCTAAAGTCGATAGAAGCTCCCACTGCAATGAAAAACAGTCCGAGTAGCAGTCCTTTAAAAGGTTCTAAGTCACTCTCCAGGGCATGTTTGTATTCGCTGTTGGCCAGTACTACCCCGGCGAGGAAGGCCCCAAGTGCGTGGCTCAGCCCGACCAACTCCATGAGGTAGGAAATAGACATAACGATTAGCAGGGCTGAAGCACTGAATAGTTCCCGAAGGCGTGTGCGAGCAACAATATGAAGTAGAGGGCCTATGACAAATTTTCCAGCTGCAATAATGACTAAGACTGCTCCAAATACCGCTAACGCATGTGCCCAACCCGGTAAGTTTTCTAGCAAATGAGCACCTCCGTGACCATTATCTGCTGTGGCCCCACTGGCTAACAATGGCAATGCAGCCAGCATGGGGATCACTGCTATGTCTTGAAACAACAGGACAGAAAAGGAACTTTGGCCTGCGCTGGTGTTCATCAATCCTTTTTCCTTCACGGTCTGTAGCACAATTGCGGTCGAAGACATAGAGAGGGCCATGCCGCCTGCCAGGGCCGCTTGCCATTCAAAGCCCATGACAAGCCCTCCGGCAAACAGAAGTGCGGTTGTCACGACCATTTGGCTTGCCCCCATGCCTACGATGGAGCGGCGCATCCGCCAGAACTGTTTCGGCTCTAGTTCCAGCCCAATCAGGAATAGCATCATCACTACACCAAATTCCGCAAAATGCAGAATATCCTCTCCTTCTGTGCCAATGAATCCCATCACGAATGGGCCAATCAGGATGCCTGCAATCAGGTAACCAAGCACAGAGCCCATTCCCATTCGTTTGGCGACCGGGACACACAAAACGGCAGCCCCCAGGTACACCACTGCTTGAAGTAAAAATCCTCCGCTCACTGCTGTTCTACTTTAAATCGTTCAAGGTAATCGTTTGCAAATTCATGGGCTGCCCATTCTTCGGGATCTAATACCCCTTCAATAAGCAACCTGACCATATGTCCATATTCCTGTCCAAAGCTGTCGCAGGTAGATTTGCTAAACCTGTGCGTGCCCATTAAGGCATAAGGAGGCAAATACCGCATCTTACACAACCAGGAAGTCTGTTCAAAAGGCCGGAGGAACTCCGGGATGGTATATCGATTACGACCTCCTGGGCTGTACCTGTCTCTTCCTCCTCCTGAGGAAAAGGCGTTGAATATCCATTTTCCTTCGAGGGCGTTTGCCCCAGGACCATACGCCCATCCAAACTCCAAAACCAAGTCAATCCATTGCTTGATCAAGGGAGGCGCACTGTACCAATACAAAGGATGCTGCCAGATGATGATATCGTGCTCGGATAAAATTTTCTGCTCCAGTGGAATGTCTATCTGGAAATCAGGGTATATTTCGTACAAGTCACGGAAGGTTACCCTGGGATCTTTGGGGAGATTACGAACGAGTGCCGCTTGTGCGCGGGACTGTTCGAAACGAGGGTGTGCGAAAAGAATGAGTACGTTTGGCATGAAAACCGAGATTGTACCCATGAAACTGACAGGGAAATGGCATTGTTTCGGTTCATACCTTTTCGGCAGGTCAGCCCCAGTCAAGCATAACGACTAAGCCTTTGTCGATAAGTGTCTCGACCAGTTCAGAAGGGTTGGGTGCAAATTGACGTTGGGCTCGATTTGCCAGGATCACGCATATCGTACCAGCTTCATGCCCAAGTGCGTTTGCAAGTGCCATCACGGTGGCGGCCTCCATCTCAATGTTTAGGATGTGCATGTCCTGAAACGAGAAAGAAGCCAGGGTTCCTGGTAAATCTTCCATGCTGGGGGATAACCTGCCAATGTAGCGTCCCTGTCCCCCATAAAAACTTTCGACCGTGTAGGTGATGCCTGTTTTTATAGCAGGAAAAGCGGTATCAATCATTTTATGCAGGCTACTGGCACCCTGGGCAGCGTACCCTCTGTAGGGAACCCCTTTTTCCTCAAAAAAGCTGGTTACCGCCGCTTCAAATTCACTGAAGGTATCCCAAAGGCCCATTCGGAACGATTGGTAGTACTGCATCATGCTGCCAGTACCAATCGCAAAGCGGGAATTGACCAAGGTACCTACCGGGATGTCTGCCTGAACGCCTCCGCAAGTACCCAGGCGGAGGAACTTGAGTGAGGTAAGGTCTTCTTTTGGCTCGTTGGTATTTAGGTCTATATTGAACAGCGCATCTACTTCATTGAGGACGATGTCCACATTGCTGGGGCCAATTCCGGTAGAGATTACGGTTAACCGTTGCCCTCTAAGCGTGCCGGTAAGGGTGTGGAATTCTCTTTTTTGTTTCTGGAGTTCAATGGTATCAAAGCGTTGCCCGATCCGCTGAACCCGTCCAGGATCTCCCACCAGGATGATTTTTTCTGCAACCTCCCCAGGCAAAAGGTTCAGGTGGTACAGACTTCCATCTGCGTTAAGGATCAATTCGCTGTTCATGTTCGAATGTTGATTGCATCAAATTGGCAGAATGAAGGGCCGTCAGACAAACGACTTCACATATTTTACCACGACCTCGTCCTCAAGGCCATTTTCCATTTCCTGAAAGCCCAGAGATTTGTAGAGACCTGCTGCTGCCAGGTTTAAAGGATCGTAGCTACTCCTTATTTCTTTGCATCGGATACTTCCCTGCAGTTGCTCTACCAATAGTTTGACGGCCTTACTGCCTATTCCTTTTCGCTGAAATTCATGGTCAATGAATACCCGACTTATCCAGCAAAGCCCCGAAAATTCTCCGTACATAACCATTCCCACAATCTGGTCGGCATATTCCACACCAAATGCTTGCAGGTTTTCAAAACGAGCCTGCGCCAGGGAATACAATATAGAAGGGGTGAATCGCTCCTGCTCAGGTGTAATCTTTACCTCCAACACCTGTTCCCAGTTGTAGCGGTCAAGCGGTACCAATCGACAGAAGGGGAGGTTCATGTGGCTAAAATACACATTCTTATTCCCAAAATTCAAATGAAGGAGATGATAACCCTTGGTTTGTCTAGTTATCCATCTGGTTGGCCACATAAAAATGAGGAAAAAAATGCTGCTGATTTTTTTCTCCTGTAAAATGTACCTGATTCAGTGACCTTTTACAATAAAGTTCATCCTAATATTCGAATAATTTTCCTTTCTTTCTATTCAGTTCAACATCTCACAAACAAAACCTATTATGGATCAAATTGACGTAAATGCTATTTGGGAAAAAGTATATACCCTTGGTGTAGAATATTTACCTAAGGTAGCCCTTGCCCTGCTCACCCTAATTATCGGTTTCTGGATCATTGGTCGTATCACCAATCTGGTGAAAAAAGCACTGGATGCTCGCGGTATGGACCCTTCTTTGAAATCTTTCCTTGCCAGCATGGTAAGTGTGGTCTTGAAAGTTATGCTCCTGATCAGTGCTGCAGGCATGGTGGGCATCGAAACCACTTCTTTTGCCGTAATCTTGGGTTCTGCTGGTTTGGCTGTAGGCCTGGCCCTTCAGGGGAGTTTGTCCAATTTTGCCGGTGGTGTGCTCATTTTGCTGTTCCGTCCCTTCAAAGTTGGGGATTTGATTGAAGCACAAGGGTTCCTTGGAGTGGTAAAAGCGATTAATCTTTTGGTTACCACCATTGTGACACCTGATAACAAAACTGTCATTTTACCCAATGCCCCGCTTTCAGGGGATTCTATCACC
The DNA here is from genome assembly GCA_039024295.1 of Bacteroidota bacterium. Classification (GTDB taxonomy): domain Bacteria; phylum Bacteroidota; class Bacteroidia; order J057; family J057; genus JBCDIQ01. The sequence goes on from JBCDIQ010000170.1 coordinate 6,107, forward strand.
AATTACAGCACGCTGGATAAATTGCGTGTGGACTTGGTGGTGGGCATTAGCTATGATGCCAACATTAAGCAGGCGAAAGACATCATCATGGAGACGGTGAAAAAATTCCCTGGTGTGATGCAGGACCCTGCGCCCACCGTAGCTGTTTCGGAACTGGCAGATAGTTCTGTCAACCTGGTGGTTCGCCCATTTTCTTCGGTAGCCGATTACTGGGATGTGTACTTTGGAGTAACAGAAGCCGTCAAGGTGGCCCTGGATGACGCTGGGATTGAAATTCCTTTTCCTCAGCGTGTGATTCACGAGGCAAAAGCCTAATTTCTCTCGTAAACGATAATTTTTTATACGCCTGCTCCATTGGGGCAGGCTTTTTGTGTGGATAACCTCGGGCAATTTTCCCTGTATAAGCCTGCCCATTGTACATTTTTGCTAATTTTACCTCCATGAAGCCCGCCGGCCGAGAGTTTTCTTATTTAAAGCGTCGCTCCCGAAGCACTTTTATGACCTCCATGCTAAGCATGGCGTTGGTCCTGTTCTTCTTGGGCATTTTTGCCACAGTGGTGCTATTCGCCAATACCTTCTCCCAAATCGCGCGGGAATCCATTGTGATGAAGGTCTTCCTGCACGATGGGGTAGGCACAGATCAATTACAGCGATTTACCGCTTACCTGGGGCAGCAGCCGTATGTTCAGGACTACGAATACATCTCAAAAGATGCGGCTGGCAAATTGCTATTGGAGCGTACCGGGGAAGATGTACTTGAAATCATGGATGGGGTAAATCCCCTGCTGGCGTCTGTAAACGTAGGCTTGAAAGCAAGCTATATTCACATGGATAGCCTCAACCGGATCACCCGTGGCCTTTCCAGCAGGCCAGTGGTGGCAGACATTGAGTACCCGGTGGAAATGATCACAGCCATTAGCCAGAATGTACAGACCCTTACGGTGATTTCACTTATCGTAGGGGTATTGGTCGCCGTGATTGCCTTTTACCTGATTTTCGGGACCATCAAACTTGCCATTTTTGCGCAGCGACTCATTATTCGGAGCATGCAATTGATCGGGGCCACCTATGGGTTTATTCGCCGACCTTTCCTGCTAAGAGGGCTGCTTCAGGGTAGTTTAGCGGCGGTATTGGCCTGTGCCTGTCTGGTTGGATTATTGGTGTTTATCAATGGCCAATATGAGCTGATAGACGTTCGGAAAGATGTGTTCTTCCAAACCTACTTTATTGGAATATTAGGGGGAATTGTGTTACTTGGCAGCCTCTTAGGTTTGACTGGTAGTTACTTCGCTGTCAGCAAGTACCTGGGAAAAAGCCTCGACCAGATTATCTAAACATGGCTGCCAAAAAAACCGGTAAGAAGCGTACCAATAGACCGACACCTGCTAAGCGACCTACTTCCTCTACTCCCAAGCGAGTGGTAAAAAGTTCGCCTAAAAAACAGCAGGAAACTCCAGCCGCTACCTCCAAGCCTACTCCGTCTCGTCCTCTACGTCCAAAAACAGCACGTTCGGAGTCTTCCAAGTCCACTGAGCAGCTTCCCTTTGGGCGTATGAATTACATCTTGCTGATGGTAGGGGTTGCTATCCTGATTGTTGGGTTCTTTTTATTGTCTCTGGACCCCTTCATCGATGCAACAGAATTCTCTATTTCCCTCTATGTAGCTCCTTTGATCATCATGGCAGGATTTATAGAGATTATCTTTGCCATCATGTACCAGCCGAAGAATGAGGTACCCAAAACCGATCAATAGTCGCAAAGGGTAATTTTATCATTCGGTTTCTTAAACTTTTCTGATTTATCTGATATTGGCCCCAATATTGCCTGATGTGGGGAAGCATAACCTTTTGAGTACATCTGCCAAAGGAAGCCTGCATCATCTTATCCTCGATACAGATAATTTTCGAAACACTGTTCCATGAACCTTTTTGAAGCGATTATCCTTGGAATTATTCAGGGGCTAACTGAATTCCTGCCAGTTTCCAGTAGTGGTCATATTGAATTAGGAAAAGTGATCCTTGGGGTAAAGCCCAAAGACCCGTTGTTGTTCTCCGTGGTTGTTCACGCTGCTACTGCGCTGAGCACCATTGTGGTATATGCCAAAGATATTTGGAACCTCATAAAAGGATTGTTTGAATTTTCCTGGAATGAATCCACCCGATTCGTTGCCCTGATCGTCCTTTCGATGATTCCCGTAGGGATTGTGGGCGTGTTTTTTGAAGAGCAAGTGGAGGTGTTGTTCAATGAACAAATTGTCCTGGTGGGGGCCATGTTGTTGGTAACAGCAGGCTTGCTGTGGTTTTCCTCACGCCCTCGTGAGCAAAGTGGTCACATCAGCTTTTTGAAAGCCTTTATCATTGGCGTTGCTCAGGCCATTGCCATTCTACCAGGAATTTCCCGTTCAGGGGCGACCATCTCGACTGCATTGATCTTGGGCGTCAGCCGTGAGCAAGCGGCTCGCTTTTCCTTCCTGATGGTGTTACCGCCCATTTTGGGTGCTACCCTGCTCAAGGTGAAAAAGTACACCGAAACCTCAGGGGCCGCAGAAGCTGTTCAAACGGTGGCCGATTCAGCTGCTGTGGAAGTGGGGCCCATCGCACTGGTCGCAGGCTTTGTCGCAGCGTTTATCTCTGGCCTGCTGGCCTGTAGCTGGATGATCAAGATTGTGAAGAATGCCAAACTGTGGTACTTCGCCATTTACTGCTTGGTGGTAGGCCTACTGGCGATTGGTTGGGGGCTGTTTGCTGCCTAATTTACGGCTCATCGTCCTCATCCCGGCGATTCTCTATATCAGCCAGGGAGGTGCGCATGCGGGTGTCCGCTTCAATGTTGCGGTAACGGTAATAGTCCATGATGCCGAGGTTTCCCACCCGGAAGGCGTCTGAAATGGCCAAAGGCACCTGAGATTCGGCATCGATGAGCTTTGCACGCATTTCCTGCACCCGGGCGAGGTAATACTGTTCTTCTGCCTTTGCTTCTGCCAGTTTTTCCTCTGCTTTTGCCTGGGCAACTTTCTGATCGGCTGCCGCCTGTTCTGCTTTGAGCTTGGCCCCGATGTTTTTTCCTACGTCGATATCGGCGATGTCAATTGACAATACTTCAAAGGCAGTTCCCGTGGTAAGTCCTTCTACGAGAATTTTTTCGGAAATCAGCCCTGGATCTGCCAGGATCACTTCATGGGTTTCTGCAGAGCCAATGGCACCCACAATGCCCTGGCCCACACGTGCCACCACGGTGTCTTCCTGAGCCCCCCCGACCAGTCGGTCCAATTGGGCGCGTACCGTAATACTGGCCTTAACCAATAGCTGGATACCATCTCGTGCCACCGCCTCAATAAGAGGAGAAGTGATGACTTTGGTGTTTACTGAGTCCTTTACGGCCTGAAGCACGTCCCGGCCTGCCAGGTCGATGGCAGCCGCCTGCTCAAAGTCCAGGTCGATGTTGGCAGATCGAGCTGAAATAAGGGAATCCACCACCTTGTTTACTCGTCCATTGGCCAGGAAGTGGGTTTCCAACTTATTGAGTGAGATGTCGTTCAGGCCTGCTTTTCGGGCTTTGATGAGTTCGTTGACAATGACTTCAGGCTTTACCCGGCGAAGCCGCATCCCAATGAGTTGTCCAATTCCTACCCGGACGCCAGAGAACAAAGCCGCAATCCATAAATTTAAGGGAACGAAATACAAAATCACCCCCACGACCAATACGGTAAGGACGGCTGTAATGATGGTAAGAACCAGCGTAATGTTCATCTGTCAGGACCTAATTACTGTTACAACATACGCAACTTTCAGCAATTTTACTGCAACCACCTCCAAATTTCCCATTAGTTGTAAATTTTTATCATGGTCATAGCTCATTTTATTACTAGAAAAATTTCAGGACTCAATTAGCTGGAAAATATCAGGTTAGGCTATTTTTCTTCAAGTAAAACTCCTATATTGCTGCTAAATACTTCAACATCGGTTGCTAAAAATGGATACGCGCGAAAAATTGCTCAAACGCCTCACCGCTTTATTGAACAGCAAATACCTATTGGTCTTGCTAATAACCGGCATTTGGATGATCTTTTTTGATCGCCTGAACTTGGTGTCCCAGATGAATGTGCGTCAGCAAATAGAGGAACTGCACCGCGACAAAGCACATTACGAGCGGGCCATTCAGCAAGTGGACTATGAGCGTGAACAACTCCTCACGCAGCCGGAAGAGATGGAGCGGTACGCCCGTGAGCGCTATTACATGAAGCGCAAAAACGAAGATGTATTTGTGGTAGTAACGCAAGGGGCGGAGTAACCCCTCATTCAATGGACCTACACTGTTGAGGGCTATCCCCCAAGGGGCTTACTTGTATTGCCGCTCCTGTTAATGGCGTGCTGGGCGGGCAACTGGACAGGTTGAAGGGGTATGTGGAGGGGGAATCGCGTTGAAAGCGCAAAGACTACTACCCATTTGGGAAGCCCATGCCGGGACGGTCGCTGACGCTCAGCGTGGGGGATAAGCACCGTTTTGGGTTTAATGGAATGGAAGGAGACGATGAGATCACGACGGAGGGGGGAAGCTTGAATTTTGGAGCCAGGATATATGATAGTTGGATTGGCAGGTGGTTGAGTGTGGACTACTTGCAATCGAAATTTCCATCCGTATCGCCTTATGTGTTTGGAGGAAATAATCCTATACTACCTATCGATTCAGACGGAAATTTAATAATCAACGCTCATGAGAAGGGAAGTGATGAACATGATAGGGTAGAAGCCGGTATTGAGGCTCTTAAATCTAGAAATATAGAGCTGTACAGTTTCGCCCACACAGCAAGGCTCATGAAAAACGGCGAGGTTATCTATAAAAATTCTTCTGGTGAAATTGTCTATGAAGGCAACAAGGAGTATTCTAAAGAAGATTTAAATAGTCTTTATGAAAAGTCACAGGATGTTGTGGTTAACATAAAAATAGAAAATATTGATGGTGAAAAGCGAAGAAAAGAAACAGGGGTATCAGATGCTTCTCCGTCAGGAAGTTCAATGGCCTTTGGAAATATAAGTGACCGGGCAAGGATTATTCATAAGAATGGACACCTTGAAGGGCCTGATATGGGGCTAGCAGGTGTCAAAGAGGTTGACGACAAATTTGTTGTTCATGGGGGAACAGGTATAGGTTGTTGAAGCGACTAGAGAAAATCTAGAAAAGTATGCAACGCGCGGCGTTAGATACGTGGGTAATGAATGGACAGTAGTCCTTGATGATTACATAAATAGCCCTAGTGAAGGACCTCAGCTTGATGAGGGTGGTATGATATCACATGAGCTAGGACATTTAAAGTCTGAACTAATTATTTAGGGTCTGCTGAACAACGTGGCTGTTCATGCGGTGCGCAACGTGGTTTGAGCTATCCTTCTAGGCTGCCGCTGCTTGTGATAGTTGCACCTAACTTGTATGAAGGTCCGTCTGAGGTTTTGTA
>JBCDIQ010000171.1:0-11509 GCA_039024295.1 Bacteroidota bacterium
AAATTCTTCTGCAAGATTTTCGGTAGGAACATCTGTTTGCTGTGGTATTCCCATATTCTTGTACCTGATGACTTCTTCAACGGTGTAGAAATTACCCCCATGCCCCAAAGGACCTGCTTCTCTTAGGTTGTAAAGCTGAGGGACTTTGAATTTATACTCATCTTCCTGCTTACCGGTAAATCCACCGCGTCCTTTCCTGGCACCCATATCGTCTCCACCTGGTCCATAAATACCAGGACCATCCAAATCAGGCATCCCAAGGGCGTAGAATTCCATGGAGTTAAGTGCAGGCCCTGTATGACAACTTACGCAATTAGCCTTCCCAAAAAACAGAATGGCCCCCCGTTTTTCTTGCTCGTTCATCGCTGCGCGATCTCCTTTGAGCCACTTTTGGAAAGGGGCCTGATTGGGGAGCAGGGTACGTTCATATGCGGCAATTGCCAATCCTGCATATTCCGCGTCATACCGCTGATCTTCAGGAACACTGGCAAACACCTTGTCAAACATTTCTTTGTAATCCATATCAACCACCCACTTATCGTCCAACCCCAGTCGATGGACACCCATGCCAGCGATTGCCTGAATTTCAACGCCTTCATATCCGAGGCGGTTTACAGCTTTTGGCGTACCTTCGGTCCACTGGGCTTCCGTGCCAATGTTTGCTCCTGTCGCGCCAAACTGTCCGTTCCAAAGCATCAACTTTTGGTATGCAACGTTTAGTGCAGACGGCGTGCGGATGGGCTGCACGTCCAGGCTATCAGGGTCGTACATGGGATCCTTATCCCTTCCTTCGCCAAAATCTCCAAAACCGAGCCCTCCTTCCCCAATTCCTTGCATGCGGCCCGCCTGGAAGCCAGCAGCTACGTGGTGGCAACTTGCACAGGAATAGGTGTACACACTTCTAGGATTGATCGGGTTAATGGCCATGCCTGTTTCATGGTACAGCAGTTTCCCTAGGCCAACTTTATCGGCCGTAATCGGATTTTTTGGATCTTGGGGAATAGCCGAAAAGTTACTAGCCGCCGGTAATACAAATGCAGATTTACCGAGTCCAGGGGCAGCATCTTCTAGCTTTTGCTGGAGTTCTACGTCAAGAAATTCGTATTCTGTTGGAATTTGGTCTTGGGTACAAGCAGTGACGAAAAGAAGAATAAAGAGAAAGGGAAAGTAAATGTGTACAGTTCGGTTCATTTCCAGAGGAAGACTTGTCAGGTGTAAGCATATTTGTGGAGTAGGCCTGCCAACGTCGAATTTTCAACAAAAACTGAGGTTTTTTTAAAAATCCAACATAGACCTTTCAGTATATACCCGAACCAAAGTGCATGCCAAAAGGAGATAAATACTTTTGGAAATACCAGAATGTGGAGATTTTTATCACATAATATTTATGAGATCATTGCTTTTGCGACAATTTTTTCAATTCCCCTACAATGTGAGCTGAATGACAGTATCTTTAGCGATACTTTTTGGAGTAATAGGAAACCTTCTCCCGGTAGGCTTCATCTCGGGTGGCCTGATAGAGCTTTAAGGCTCTGCCGTAAGCGGTTTGGTAATGACCCTTTAGTTCAGGCGTAGAGAGGATAAACTCCTGGTTGCCGGATTCGGCTAGTTGGAGGGCTTGTTCTAGCGTTTGGAGAGAAGCGACCAAATCTTTTTCATTCCCGTTGGCTGCATACACATGCTCTAATACTTCTGACTTGCTGATAAGCACTTGAAATAGCAGCCGCGTAGGGCCTATGAATTGTCCGGATTGTGGGTTGTGACGAGGGTCATTGGACCGGAAGTTGGGGGAGAGGCAGAACAATGCTTTCTGGTAACTGGCAAGTGCCTTGTCCCATTGAGTTTTCTGCTGCCATACAGTTCCCTGGTCACGAAAAATTTCGGCAGCCCCCAAATCATAGGAATTTCCCCGAAGGGACTGGGCCTTTTCAAAAAAGGTCATTGCTTTATCTGCTTGGCTATTCAACAGGTATCCATGGCCTGTTGCATATGCGAAAGAAGCCAGTGCCCGATGGTCTTCTCCGTATATCCGTTTTCCTGCCTCAAATGCTTTCTCATAATACATGAGGGCATTCTCCTTTCGTCGATTCAGTTCAAAAGTATAGCCTAAATGGTAGTAAACAGGGCAGATCAACCTTTTTTTACCTTGATAGCTGGTTTCGATGATGGAGGCAGAAGAACGAAAAGCGTTGATTGCCTCAGGTAGCTTTTCTGCATCAAGGTAAGTTAACCCAAGGTAATAATACACCTCTGCGGTAAGGGCATGTTGTGCACCAAGTTCCCCAAGGTACACGGTGAGGGCCGTCTGAAGGGCATCCAAGGCCTTTTCAGGCATAGCATTAATCCTGTAATGGTTCCCCAACATTCGGTAGGCTTTCCCTACCCGAATATCTTTTTCCCCATACATCTCCTGCCTGAGGCGAACTGCTTCTACCCCATAAAATTCTGCCTTGTCGAGTTCCCCATTTCGTTCATAGGCCCTTGCGAGATTTCCACAAAAGTCTGCGGTGTATCGTTTTCGGGTGGAGTCTACCGACATGGCCATGTGAAGAAATTGCAGGGCATCGTCAACCTTGCCCACGGCTAGGTAGCATTCTCCGATGGTCGACCGGACATATGCAGTTGCCCGGTGGGTAGGAGACAGCTCTTGCATGCGTATGTTTAAGGCCTTCTCCAGAAACCCAATTGCTTGCTGGTATTGGGACTGTTGCATGTACACACTCCCTTTTTCAAAGTAGGTGTCTGAAAGATTTAGGCGAAGTTGATCCGAAAACCTTCTGCTGTCCTGAAGTGCCTGTTCCAAGATGTTGAGGGCATCACTGTGCTTAAATGCATGGCGATAGGCCCTGGCTGCATGGTTTCGCGCATTCAGTATATTCCTGGGCATGTCCGCCTCAACATATAGCTTGGCTGCTTGTAGGTAAAGTTGAGCTGCATTCTCAAAATGACCGGTTTTGTAAACCCCCTCAGCTCTCCGAAACATAAGGTCTCCCCTTTGAGCAGGGGAACTACCCGCCTGCCCAAATCCTGGAACTATGGCCATTAAGAACAGACAACTGAATACATACAGGGTTTTCATACTACGTACCATTACAAAGTCTATACCCAAAGGAAAACTGCCTCAATTCAGTTGCAGTTCCATCTCATATTTATCAAGGTTATTCCCGTGAAATCCTTCTTTTTTACGCGTAACCAAAAAGCCGAATTTCTCGAAAAAACGGTAATTTTTTTGTGTGCTGTCCACAATAGCAATTTTACCTTCAGGCATGAGTTCACGGATTTTCTCAATCCTGTAGTTGAGGAGTTTTTGTCCATATCCCTTTTTGTGATAGGCACGATGCACCATTCCCCAAGCTAGCACAGCACGTTTCTGCTCAAAGTTGATGTAAAATCCACCACAAGCCACCACTTTGCCTGCTTCTTCAATTACATAATAGTGCTGCTCATGCATATCAACCCTGCCCAGCCAACGCAGGTAATTATTACCATCAAGTTTGGTAAAGAATTCGTCAGCGTCAGACTTAAAAATAGCCAAGCAGTCTTCTTTGTCGGAATCTTTATATGGTCTGATTTTCATGTGTTTCTGATTTGGATGATTGAGGAAGTAAATATAATGATTCAATGAGAATTAACAGGTAAGTTCCTCCTACGCATTGTCTTTGATTTTGATTCAAGAGGTTAGAATTTGGTACGAAATTAGCAGAAGATTTATGAAGCCGAATTTTTTGCCCTGTATGAAATACTTTATCCTTCTCTTGTTGGGAGCTGCCATGAGCTTCCCTATGAACCTGACCGCCCAGGAGTACTATTTTCTAGCCCTGGAAGACTGTCAATATGATAATCCTGCAAACTGGTATCCCGTCTACCCTGGTGAATACGTTCAACCTGGGACAAAGGTGGTGATACAGGAAGATGCTTCATTAGGCTCCATCGAGCTTGAAGTAGATGGTGAACTAATCATCAGCCCTGGAAGCATGCTGAGTGCCCACAAAGGGAGCATCCAAGTCAATCCCAATGCCCGTCTTACCAATCATGGTATGCTCATGGCAAAGACCTTGCACAACCAAGGTGCTATGCATAACGGACAGCATTCCTATATGTTATTGGTAGCCTATTATGGATATAAAAATGCCATCATGGACCAGCCCTCTCAGGCGCGCTGTATAGTTTTGGCCGAGGCCCTTGGGTTGGATTGCCGGATGATGACCAGATTTTTAAATGCCAGCAGCTTAATGGCAATGGCTGAATAAAGGGTTTGTTGAGTCTTAACGGCAGACCTACCCTGTATTCCAGGAGGAAAAGAATATGAAAGAGGACGAACCCGTTCTCTTTTTTCTTTTTGGGTATGAGGTTCTATTTGGGGGAGGTTTTTAATAACTTATGCCCTCCTTCCTGCTTCCTCATGTCTACCCCACGTACAGTTTCCGTCTTTCCCATCCTATTGGTCAACTTCATAGGAACCTTTGGGTTCAGTTTGGTCTTGCCATTTCTGGTGTTTCTGGTATTAGATTTTGGGGGAAATGAACTCATTTACGGATTGGTTGGGGCTGTTTATTCTGGTTTTCAATTTATTGGTGCACCTATTTTAGGAAGATGGTCGGATAAATATGGCCGTCGTATCATCCTGCTATTGAGTCAGGGAGGGACATTTCTGGCATGGTGCCTGTTTGTGGTGGCCCTTTTGGTACCTCATATTTCTTGGTTTGAGGTAGAAGGTTCCTTTCTAGGTGATTTTTCCCTCACACTTCCCCTGGTGATACTTGTGGTAGCACGCGCATTGGATGGGTTGACAGGGGGAAATATATCTGTTGCCCAGGCTTACATGGCTGATATTACAGATGAAGAGAATCGGAAAAAGAATTATGGCCAATTGGCAGCTTCTACCAACCTGGGATTTATGCTAGGCCCAGCACTCGCAGGCTTACTTGGGGCCACGGTGCTAGGGGAACTCTTACCTGTTTCCCTCGCCTTGGTCATATCCCTGGTCGCTATGCTGTTGATTTACTTCAGGTTACCAGAGTCCAAACCCTGTGTTCCAAATTGGTCGTTCAGCCTGCGAACCAAATTCAAAGCCTTTGGTCAGGATAAAGAGTGTTTTGAAACAGAAGGGGAAAACAATCGACTTGGGTTTTCAGCAGCTCTCCGGCTTCCAAATGTTGGGCTCATGATTTCGTTGTATTTCCTGATCTTCCTGGCCTTTAATTTTTTCTACGTTGGCTTCCCCATTTATGCGGTAAAATCGCTGGATTGGAGCACCGTTCAACTGGGCATCTTTTTTACTCTGATCAGTTCGCTGACCATCTTGGTAGAAGGCCCCATTCTGACGCGACTGGCCAAGCGATTTGCCGAAAGCACCTTGATTGTGGTAGGTGGAATCTTACTGACGGTCAATTTCGTGCTGATCGTACTTGGGGGTGAATACGGTATTTGGATTGCGGCACTTTTCTTCGCCTGCGGCAACGGCCTGATGTGGCCATCCTTCCTGGCCCTACTTGCAAGTGTAGCTGGCACCAAACACCAAGGGGCCATTCAAGGATATGCTAGCAGTGGCGGTAGTTTGGCCAGTGTGATAGGATTGGTGGCAGGAGGATTTCTGTACGGCCTAATCGGCACTAGCTCTTTTCTGATTGCTGCTGCACTCATGGGAATCATTGTACTGATTGTTGGGGGATCCTTTAGGAAGTAACCCCTTGGCCCATTTCTACCCATCCTTCTCCTAGCTGACGAGAAGTCTCCTTCATCCAGGCATACACCTGCTGACGCAGCAATTCTCCGTCTTCTGATTCAATGACATCTCCAAACCGAACCCTTACGCGGGTGACGGGCTTTTGAAAGCAACGGATAAAATGCGGGATGAACCTGTCATCGTCAATAAATGCATCCAGGCGATGTTGATACTCAATTGCTACTGGCATCACGGGAATGTCTCCGCCTGCGGCGACATGAAACATTCCTGGCCTTAACTCTCCAATCGTGGGGTAGGCATACGTAGTCCCTTCTGGAAAGACGACAACTGAAAATCCTTCTAACAACCTGCGACGCATTTCTTCCCGAGTTTTGCGGCGGCTGTCCTTGTCTTCTCGGTCCACAAAAACAGTCTTTGCCAACATCGCTCCCCACCCAATAAACGGCCATCTTTTTACAGAAGCCTTTGCCACGTGTGTTACATGGGTAAACAAGGGAATGAAAATTACATCGATGTAGGATCGGTGGTTGGGCAATATCAGTACGTGTCGCTCTGGGAATTTGCCACTGAACTCAACTTGGACATTCAATAGCTTTCCACAAGCAATTGACCATCCCTTCAGAGAACTGTGGATGACCCAGGGAGCACCCGGATTGAAGATGAACAGGATAGCCGTTCGCAGCAGGTAATAAACCACCACGATCAGGAAAAGGACCAACCTGATGATGGCCCTGAAAATACCAATGATTTTTTGCATAAAGCTCAGACAGCCAACCGCTCAGCAACGCGCTGGGCAATTTGAACGGCATTTGTTGCCGCACCCTTCCGTAAATTATCTGCCACAATCCACATGTTGAGTGCGTTAAGGGCAGATGGATCACGCCGAATACGGCCTACAAACACTTCATTTTTTCCGTGAGCATCCCTAACCGTAGGGTACTGGAGGGTTTCAGGATCGTCTTTTACGATTATTCCAGGGGTTGCTGCAAGTAGTTCCCGAACCTTACCGACTTCGATCTCGGAATGAAATTCTACATTTACGGCCTCAGAGTGACCACCAATTACCGGTACCCGCACAGCGGTTGCAGAAAGCCCGATGCTGTCGTCCGCCAAAATTTTGCGGGTTTCATGCACCAGCTTCATTTCTTCCTTGGTGTAATCATTTTCCAGAAATACATCACAATGGGGGAGGCAATTCAGGTCAATAGGTTGGGGATAAACAGCTTCTACCGTCTTTCCATTTCTTTCTCCCATCAACTGATCAACCGCTGCCTTACCGGTGCCGGTTACACTTTGGTACGTAGAAACGATCACGCGCTTGAGGCCATACGCTGCATGGAGCGGGGCAAGTGCCAGGACCATTTGAATGGTGGAACAGTTAGGATTAGCGATAATTTTATGTCCTTGAACCGCATCCATATTGATCTCTGGAACCACTAATGGGACATTGGGTTCCATTCTCCAAGCAGAAGAATTATCAATCACCACAGTACCGACTTCTGCAAACTTGGGAGCAAAGGCTTTACTGGTGGTTCCACCAGCGGAAAAAATCGCAATATCAGGACGCTCTGCAATGGCTGCCTCCATCCCAACGACGGTATGAGGTTTGCCCTTGAAATCGACCGTCTTACCTACTGAGCGCTCAGAGGCAACAGCTAATAATTCGGAGAGAGGAAATTGCGTCTCTTCTAAGACGCGCAACATTTCTTGGCCTACGAGGCCCGTTGCACCTACAACAGCTACTTTCATCAGATTCAAGGTTAACAATTCTGCTCAAAAATACGGTAGCTGATTAATTAATGAAATGACTTTTATACAAAAAAACGGGTAGACCGTGGGCCTGCTAGTTGGGAATCCGAAATGTGTAGGTTTTACCAGGGGCAATGGCGAATGCGTAATCCGGGCTGTCAATCCAGGGATTGTACACCTTGAGTAGTCGGTAACTGATGCCCTGTTCCTTCGCAAATGCAGGTAAAGAAGCAAGAGACTTGGTCACTTCTACCTCGCGAAATTCCCAAGGCTGATACTTGTCTTGGTTGGGAATGAAAAACCCGTACTGCTGCGGATTAGAAAGAATCACTTTAAACGCCAGAATCCGAAATACATAACGGCTGGTTTCCGGATTCAGGTACAGGTCATAGTAATTATTGGATTTTTGCTTGCTCAGGGCAGTTGCTATGCCAGAGCTTCCCCGGTTGTAGGCAGCGGCTGTAAGGGTCCAGTTGCCAAATTTGTTGTAGGCATTTTTGAAGTACACGCAAGCGGCCTTTGCTGCTGCTGCCGGATCACGGCGCATGTCTACATTTCGGGAGACTTCCAGGCCATACTCTCCGGCTGTGCGCCGCATAAACTGCCACATGCCCATGGCACCTGCAGGAGATCTGGCAAAATTACTCAGGTCACTTTCTGCTACAGCCAAATAGAAGAAATCAGTTGGGATGCCTTTTTTTCGGAGCACTTCCTGGATGAAGGGCTGCCAGCGATACGCTTTTTTGATCAGTTGCACGGTGCTGGCATGTCGATAGGAATTGACCAACAGCTCCCGTTCCAGCCTTTCCCGAACATCCTTTTTATCCAGGGGAACCCGTTCTCCTGCAAAGGTCAAATACTCCGGGATAGGAACGGAGGTAATCTTTTGTAAAGACCTTTCAGGTTTTGGTTCCTTTGGTAGGTTTTGTGATTGAGAACTTTGTTGACACGTATTGAGCAGGATAACCGATAGTAACAGCAGGTAAAGCAGGTACCTCATTTTCATAGGTAAAAGTCTTAGCGTAGGTGCAGGTTAGTGTTTTCCAGCGTGCTGGCTGGATCATACAAGCATGGAATGGCCGGAATTGCTTCCGTTTTCATTTTCATATCAGTATAGTCCAATCGAAGTTACGCATTTTCCATTCAAAACCGTATGTTCGCACCATCAATTACAGCTGTCTTAATAAAAACTACAGACACATGAGCTACATCGCAGAAATTCAAGCCCGGGAAATCCTTGATTCTCGTGGAAATCCAACCGTTGAGGTAGAAGTTACTACTTTGGAAGGGGTAACCGGTCGGGCTGCCGTCCCTTCAGGTGCCAGTACAGGTATGCATGAAGCTGTTGAACTCAGAGATGGAGATGAGCGCTACGGAGGAAAGGGAGTAGAACAGGCCGTAAACAACGTAAATGAAATCATTGCCCCTGAATTAGAAGGGGAGTTTGTCTTTAATCAAGCGGGTATAGATCAGTTTTTGGTTGAACTCGATGGAAGCCCGAATAAAGGAAAACTGGGTGCGAATGCCATCTTAGGCGTATCGCTGGCCGCTGCACGGGCTGCAGCTCTTTCCGCTGAAATGCCACTTTACAGGTATATCGGCGGGGTTAACTCTCGGTATTTGCCCGTACCGCTAATGAATATTTTGAACGGAGGTAGTCATGCGGATAACTCTGTGGACATCCAAGAGTTTATGATCATGCCAGTGAAAGCCGATACCTTTCGTGAGGCATTGCGGATGGGTGCAGAAACTTTTCATGCCTTGAAAAGCGTGCTTAAAAGCAAAGGCCTTAGCACCAATGTGGGTGATGAAGGAGGATTTGCGCCGAATTTCAAATCCAACGAGGAAGCGGTGCAGACTGTTCTGCAAGCCATTGAAAAGGCAGGCTATACCCCAGGAGAAGAAATCTTCATCGCGCTGGATGCCGCTAGCTCTGAATTTTTTGACAAAGAAAAAGAGCGTTACGTATTCAAGCATTCCACAGGGGATGAACTCACCTCTGAGGAAATGGTGGGCTATTGGGCCGACTGGTGCAGCAAATATCCCATTGTCTCCATTGAAGACGGATTGGATGAAAATGACTGGGGCGGTTGGAAAACCCTGACGGATACCTTGGGAGACAAGGTGCAGTTGGTAGGGGATGACCTATTTGTGACAAATGTAGACTTCCTTTCCAGAGGAATTAGCGAAGGAGTCGGAAACTCCATTTTGGTGAAAGTAAACCAGATTGGCTCCCTAACTGAGACGATTGAAGCTGTGCAGATGGCTACTCGCCACCAGTACACCAATATCATTTCCCACCGTAGCGGTGAAACTGAGGACACCACCATTGCAGACCTCGCAGTAGCGATGAACTCTGGCCAGATTAAAACCGGTTCTGCTTCCAGAAGTGACAGGATTGCGAAATACAACCAGTTACTACGCATCGAGGAGGAATTAGGTGATACAGCTGTGTATGCTGGAGCCATTTTCCCTTACGTGTAACTCATACCTTTTCTTACCAAGACATAAACGGGCAGGTTGTTTTTACACCTGTCCGTTTTTTATTGTGGAAGCCATTATTTTGCCTGGTAAAAAAATTATTGGGCTTCGAATAATCAGCAGGGTCGATTGAATATCTAACAATGCCCTATCCACATGAACTGAAATACAGAAACAAACATAATTAATATATTACAAGTGAATAAATATTTATTTTGATTATTGTTATGTTTGTTTCATGAAAACAAATAGGCCAAATTACGTCGTTGTAATATTGTCGTGTATGCTTTTGTGTTGGAGCAGCTTCCTTCAGGCCCAGTTGGATTTCACGGCAGATGTAGTAAAGGGATGTGCACCATTGGTGGTAAGTTTCTCCTCCACTGCTCCCGGTGCTATTTCATGGAGTTGGAACCTGGGAAATGGAAGCTCTTCTCTTGCCCAGCCAAGCATCCTGTACAACACTCCTGGAATTTATGACGTGACCCTCGTGGTAACCTATGCAGATGGGAGCCAGGACACCTTGAGAAAATCCCAGTTTATAGAGGTCTATGCCATTCCTACCGCTGATTTTGTTGCCAGTCAGCTAACCGTGTGTAAAGGAGATTCCCTACAATTTACCAGCACCTCTGCCGGAGGAAGCTCAAGCATTGTTTCCTGGTTATGGGACTTGGGAAATGGAGATATCTCTACTTTATCGAATCCCAGGCAGGCATACAATGCCCCTGGAATATACCCGGTTTCTCTTTCCGTAACTGATGCCAACGGCTGCCAGGATGCTCGTACACGAACTTCCTACATTAACGTGGAGGCACCTAACCCAGCTTTTACCGCTGATACCACCCTTGCGTGTGGCCCTCCCCTTTCTACCCAGTTTACGCCACTACAGGTGTCTGGAACCCATTTTTGGGATTTCGGAGATGGAACTACTTCTACTCAGGCAAGCCCTACCCATGTTTACCAACAAACAGGAAATATGTCTGTGATGCACGTGGTAATAGATGCGAATGGATGTACAGACAGCATGGTTATGCCTAACTTCGTGAATATTGGGGTAAATACCCTAAGCCTTTCTGCAAGCGACAGCGTTATATGTTTGGGAGATTCTATGTTCTTCAATACCAACGCCAACTTCAATGGCACCATTTTATGGGATTTGGGTGACAGCACCTACTCAACACTGCTGAATCCAGCCCACTTATATACCCAGCCAGGTACCTACTATATTACCGGGACCATTTCAGACGTGAGTGGGTGTATCATTACCCAAAATTTTACCGTAGAAGTTTTTCAATATCCTAAGGTAGATTTTGGGGTTCTTGATACCACACTCGGATGCGATACCCCATTTGTTGTTGATTTAGTAGCTCATAACCCAGGAATTCCAGGTCCATTCACTTATGAATGGAAAATTGAAAAGACCCGAATTATAACCACCAACCCTGTGGTTCGGCATGTCTTACCCAATTTTGGGTATAACAGTGTGGTGTTAAAAATAGTAGCGCCTGGTGGGTGTACTCGGGATAAAGGGAAAGCGAGGTACTTAAAGGTTATCCCGAATGAACTGGGCTTTACCGCAAATGGGTTTGGGGGCTG
>JBCDIQ010000172.1:0-11502 GCA_039024295.1 Bacteroidota bacterium
AGAAAAACTGGATGCCTTTCGCCAGGAGCTAGAGGCAACTCGCAATGGGAAGATTGCGGAGTAAGCTCACAAATTGCCACAAAATAAAAAAGGCTGTCTAGCAAAAGACAGCCTTTCCTTTTTGGGTGAAGTCTATCAGCTATTTACAGCAATTACTTGCTTTATTTCAGGAACAATACGCCGAACGGCTTCTTCGATACCGGCTTTCATGGTCATTGCGCTCATGCTGCATGATTCACAATTGCCCAGGAGTTCCAGTTCAAGTACCATGTCGTCGGTTATTTGACGCACTTTTACATCCCCACCATCAGAACGGAGGTATTCTCTGATAGAATCAAGAGCAGTTTCTACACGTCCTAGAAGTTCATCTTGTTGAATCTGTATTCCCATACCTCTAAAATAATCAATCTTGGTTATTTGTGCAATATTTCTACGCGCTGGGAAGGCGGAACCTGTGCATTACGCATGGCCACCTGCTGGGCAAGCGACTGAGCAAGGCTGGTATATACCTTTCCAAGTTTGCCGTCTTTGTAAATGGCAACCGGTTTTCCTAGGTCTGCATTTTCAGCAATGGCCTGGAGAATGGGGATCTGACCGAGCAGAGGCGCACCTACCGCCTGGGCCAATTCAGCCCCTCCGTTCTCGCCGAATATGTGGTATTTCTTTTCGGGCTGGTCTTCTGGAACAAAGTAGGCCATATTTTCAACCACCCCTAAAATCGGTACGTTAATCGGGCGACTGAGGAACATTTGAGCACCTTTTAGTGCATCCGCAACCGCCACTTGCTGGGGGGTGGTTATCACGACAGCACCTGTGATGGCCAGTACCTGCACAATGGTGAGATGAATATCTCCGGTTCCTGGGGGAAGGTCTACCAAGAGGTAATCAATCTCACCCCAATTGGTGTCAAAAATGAGCTGTCTCAAGGCTTTGGATGCCATCGGCCCGCGCCATACAACTGCCTGCTCAGGGCTTACAATGGTGCCAATTGACATGACTTTTACCCCGTGATGCTCAAAGGGGACCAGCATTTCTTTCTCCCCTACTTGCTCAAGCATGGCACGCTCTCCCTGGAAGCCAAACATAATGGGCATGCTGGGGCCATAGATATCGGCATCGATCAGGCCGACCTTGGCTCCCATGTTGGCCAAAGAAACTGCAAGGTTGGCTGCAATGGTGGATTTACCCACGCCTCCCTTACCAGAGGAAATTGCAATAATATTTTTGATGCCTGGAAGGCTATTATCTTCATCAAGGAAGCTGGTAACCTTTGAGGTCATATTTATCTCTACTTCAGCGTCCTTATCTACCATCAATTTGATGGCATTCAAGCAGGCATTCTGTATATGGTCTTTCATTGGGCAGGCTGGGGTGGTTAGCACCACAGAAAACCCAATCTTGTTCCCATCAATGGTCAAGTCTTCGATCATGCCTAGGGTAACCAAATCCTTTTTCAGGTCTGGATCATCCACATGGCTCAATGCCGCCAATACTTTTTCCCGAGTAATCTTTCCGTCTTTTTTCTTTCCAAACAACATCTAAGCATTATTTACCCTATTAACTCTAAAGGAATCAAAAGGTTAGGAATCATACCCTAGAATAACACAAAGAAAACCACCCAGGTAAGGAGGAGGATCGGCAGGAGAATCACCAAACTGTAACGAATCATGTATCCAAAGAAGCTTGGCATCTTTACGCCACGCTCTTCGGCAATTGCCTTCACCATGAAGTTAGGGCCATTGCCAATGTAGGTCATCGCTCCAAAAAATACGGCTGCGACTGAAATAGCTTCCAGGTAAACTGGGGTTATTGGATCTACCGTACCCATCGCAAATGCTTTCACATCAGTAGGGACTCCTACCCCCAGCTGGAACTTGGCACAGGCCGCAGACAGGAAGTTTACATAGGTGGGGGCATTGTCCAGGAATGCCGACAGTATACCAGTTGACCAGTAAAGGGTATTTTCTGTAATCAGCCCAGCATTAACAGGATCAGCTGCAAACTGACCGATGAGCTGCAAGGCAGGCATCATGGCAAAGAAGATTCCTGCAAACAAGAATACTACCTCCAAGATGGGTTCAAAAGTAAATTCGTTGCCTTGAAGTGCTTGTTTATCTGCAAGGAAATAACTGGCAGCACCTGCCGAAAGCTGGATGAATTCTCTTAAGAAGGAGAATTTGGTTACATGGCTTCCCTCACCTACTTCAATCGCTGGTACCCAATCAAGTACATTGGGATCGAGGAATACAGCTCCTACGATGATTGCCAGCCAGACAAAATTCTTTAGGCCTTTCAGCACCACTTTCCCGGAATAGACCGTTTCAGCCTGATCAAGGTCGGATTTGTTGCGGGTATCAAACCACAAGAATGTTACCGACAATAAAGCAAGGGCAAAAATCCATTGAGGAGTAACGTTTGCAATGGTCCAGGCAAATGGTACCCCTCTTAAAAAACCAAGGAATAGCGGTGGGTCTCCAATTGGGGTCAATGATCCCCCAATATTACTTACCATGAAGATAAAGAAGATAATATGATAGGGCTTCAGCCTGTCGCGGTTGAGTCGAATGAAGGGGCGAATCAGCAACATCGAAGCACCAGTAGTACCGATTATATTAGAAACTGCGGCTCCAACCAATAGCAATATAAGGTTAGCTTTAGGAGTCCCTTCCTTATCAATTTGAATCAAAATACCGCCAGAGGCTATGTACAAGGGTGCCAGCAGGGCTATGAAGGAAATATATTCAGCCAGAGAGTGCGCCGGCTCATGCGTATTATGCAGTACAAACAGGTAATACAGCAGGGTAACCAATCCCAGTGCCGGGGCAATCCACTTATAGTTTTTATGCCAAAAATGCTCAAAAAATACCGGACCGGTGGCAATCATGAGCAGCAATACCACAAAAGGGATCACCATCAAGGGGGAAGGTAAATGTTCTTCATGCCCATGATCCTCTTCATGTCCGTGGTCTTCCGAATGTGCAGCATGACTCTCGTCTTGGTGCTTTTCCTGGTCATGTGGGTCATCTTGAGCCAGGAATTGATCGGGATTCAGGGACTGAGGTTCCTGTGTGACTTCAATTTGGGGAGAGGGAGGTGTATGGACCTGAGCGGTGAGCGGTTTAATTGAAAAACCTGCTACCAGAAGGAGCAGGACCCATAAAAGTGTGCATCTTTTTTTCATGAAAGCAACCTACAGCTGTCGTTTTGAATAGCTGTAAATACGGATATATATAGATAAGTTGCAAATACCCTACACGGATATACCGATGTGACTTTTGTCAGGAACCCGGTTTCCCGCAGGTGCAGTTTTTCTTCATGCGCTTGAAGTGATAGGCCACAGAAAATGTCAAAAGATGTGTGGCAAGTGCCGGGGTATTCAAGGAAAAATTCTGAGGGACCTCCCCTAGCCCACCTAACACCTGCAAATCACTTTCCAGGACAAACGACCAGTTGGTGCTGGTGAAGTAGCGAGCACCCAGAAAAAATGCACCTCCTCCACGTAAGAGGGAGAAATCCCGATTGGGGTCTGAAGAGAAAGTTTCTTCGCGCTGATTTTGCTGGAGAAGTAGGTCAATGCCTCCATAGACCTGCCATTTTCTCATGTGGTGCTTCCGCTCATAACCAATCCTCACCTCATAGGCCCGGTCATTTGCTTCATAAGGCGTACTACCTTGAGCAGATTCAAACTGTTGGGTCCGGCTAAAAGCACCAATCCTGAGGGCCTGCCGAATATCAATGTGGTACCGGTAACGGAGTCCATTGAAAATATTCGTACCAAGCAGGGAATTACCTCCTTCATTTTCATTCAGATCTTCAGATAAATGAAGGCTGCCCAACTGCAGGTTAAGCTCATGAACTTGGGGGCGATACCTGGGACGCTGCGCATATGCCTCATTTATTGAGAAAGAAGCAATCAAAACCAACAGAAAGGCTATTGTACAGCGTGATGAAGACCTGGACATGGTATTTTTATTTGAAAACAACTTAATCAGTGACATTTCGATATGCATTTGTCCAAAAAACGAAGATAGTTCTTTTTTATTCGTGCGATATTTATTTTTACTGCCTAAATTTACGGACATCTGTTATGTTCTGAGGAAAAAGAAATACAACCCAGTTACTTATGCCCAAAAAGGATAAGCTTTTTGAGCTCATCAAGACCATGAGCATGTCAGAAAAGCGGTATTTTAAGCTTTTTGCCGGACGGCATACCATTGGAGAACAGAATAATTATGTCCGCCTATTTGATGTGCTGGACCAAATGAATGGATTTAACGCAGGAGAGTTGGTAACTGCGGCGGAAAAGGCGGGATTGCCTACAAAGCACTTATCGTCAGATAAAAGCTATTTATACAACCTGGTGCTAAAAAGCCTAAGTGCATGCAATGCCGGCAAGAGTTCCTCGCTCCAAGTGAAAGAATTTTTACATCAGGCCGAAATATTGTTAGAGCGTGGCTTGCATGACCATGCCCTCAGGGTATTGAAAAAGGCCCTCACCATTGCTCAAAAAGCTAATTTGATCTGGCTTGTTCCAGAGGTGTACTACCAGCAATACCTAGCCTTACAAGGAAAGGCCAACCTCCAGGCCCCCAGCGAATTACTCCAGAAAATTGAACCGGGACTCCAGGAGTCCTCTTATTTATTTCAGTTGCAGCAATTGTGGCAGCAGGCGATTGGCTACCTGAGGAATTACGGAGAGGTTCGAACCCCTGAGGAAAAGCGTGAGCTTGAATTATTCCTTGAACACCCGCTTTTGCATCGTCCTGCTTCGCCCGATAACTTTCATGCTTCTCTTTCAAGCCTTCAAGTAAAAGCTACTGCTATGCGGGTCCTTGGAAATACCGAATTGGAATTAGCCCTTGTTCGGGAAGCCAGGCAGTTATTCGAAAATCAGGAAGAATTTAAAAAGGAGTATCCTTTACTCTATGCCCAAAGCCTTGGGAGTTTGCTATACTTGGAAGGAACGGATAATGACAACGATTTTGAGGCTAACCTCAGCGCATATCGCTCCCTGCCCGACCATATGACAAAAGCACATGTAAGGGTAAAGTCCCAGGTATATCTGTTGTCTTACCATGCAGAAATGTACCGGTTGATACACCAGAAAAGATTCGAAGACGCCCTCCACCTGATTCCAGCCATGGAAAGTATTTTCGATACTTTTCGTGAATCAACTACGGACTACATGCAAACAGATTATTTTTTACTCTTTGCATTCGTCTATTTTGCCAACAAGGAATATTCCAAAGCCCTTCAGCAGATCAATTCTATCCTGAACGAAATGCCGTTGGGAGATTTTCTTTTCCTTTCTCATAAGGTTCGAATCCTGGACCTTATGACCCACTATGAGTTGGGAAATTATCAACTGCTGCGCTACAAAGCGGATTCCACCTGGAGGTTTTTCAAAAAAGAACAGCGTGACTTGCCCCCCGAACAGACCTTTATCAAGCTCGTACGTCGGCTGGCGCAACATCCTCCGATGGATGAAACACGGAAGCTGTTCAAGCAGGCGAGGGAGCAATGGACCGAACAAGCCAAAGATCCCCTTACCAATCGTTTTTTTATGGATTTACCTATTTGGCCCTGGGTAAATTCTCATTTATAGAGGTAGTTCCTGTTATGAAATTTACCTATACAATTCACATGAAGGTAAATTTGGCATCATATGATAAAAAAAGCCACCTGGAGGTGGCTTGGGTTGATCTGTTTGGTAAACCTTAATAGTCTTCCATTGGAGGCTCATTTTTCAATATGGCTGACATAATAAGTGATACAATCAAGCCAAGGATTACACTGCCGATAATTCCCATTACGAACATTGCTCCAGGAGTCATCATAAAACTGGTCATCTCCATTGCCTGATCTACCTGAGCTGGAGAGAGGTCTTGGTTTTTCTCCATTTCTGACCGAGTGAACTCCTGTAACTTGGCAATAAAATCAGGATCAATGAAGGTCATGTACACAAAACTGAATGCGGAGGATATCGTTCCGCCTATTAGGGAGGCCAAAACACCGATTCCCAGTCCCTGCTTGAAGGTCATAAATCCTTCATTCAGGCTTTTGTATTCCCGCATGGCGAGAAAAATCACCCCGATGATGATTACATAGGATACATATCCAAGTGTCTGATTAAAACTTTGACCCGTTAGGGATAAAATCAAGGTATAGGCTGCCATGACCAACCCCATAATGAGGCCATATTTCAGGGCAGTTGGACGTGTGGGAGTACTTTCCATAATAATAAGATTAAAGGTATTAGCTGTTAGGTTTTCCCGCTATGCGGGATTTCGTTTTACTCAATAGGTATTGGGTAAGATAATCAGTTTTCGGCGATCTGTTTTCTCCGCTTAACAGGATTTCACTTCGTTCAACAGTTCGCAGTACTCAAATCCTTACTGAAAACTGAAAACCGTGAACTGTGTAATCATTTTGCTTTGGTGACTTTGTCGGTATTGTTGTCTGGCTGTTTGTCAATGAGTTTATAAAGCGGATCAATCCCCACTTTTTCAGGCTCCATGTCCACCCAGACTTCAATATTCTCTTCTGGCTGGGTGAGCAAATGCTTCTTAAGGTACAAGGTAGTATCTTTCCACTCGCCCTCTTCCTTTACCCGGGCAAATACCCCAACATCAATGTAATCTTGGACGGGTAGCTCTGTCTCATTACCTTTTCCATCGTCACGCACTTTTCGGGTCTTGAGGTTCAGCTTCACTTTATATCTGCCATCCACTTCCTCGAAGGTAGCCTTTTCAACCTTATTGTCATACAGGGTAATGTGTTCAAACAAATCCGTGGTCAGGTACCTCAGGCTATCGGGAACGATGGTCTGGATGGTGTCATACCATTCGTAAGTAGTGGTAAATGGGGCTTCCTGAAATGCGACCTTGTCCACATATTTCCGAAGTGCAGCGTTTAGCTCTTCTTCCCCCAGGTAATCTTTCAATGCATACATGACCAAGCTGCCTTTATTGTAGTGAATATACATCTGATTTTCTGAGAGCAAGGCAGGTTGTTCTTTGATTCGCTCGGCTCCCCTTCGCTGGAGGTAATTGTCCAATTCATGCCGGAGGTATTTTCGAATCTCCACTGGTCCCTGAAGTTTTTCCATGACCATAAGGGAAGAATACTGCGCCATGGTTTCGGACAAAAACTGGAATCCTTGAACTAATCCCCCAATAACTTGATGCGCCCACCACTGGTGTGCCACTTCATGAGCCGTTACATACAAGGTCATGTCAACTTCTTTCGCTTTCCGGTCCAAAACAAATCCGATTCCCTCTGAGAAAGGTACGGTGTTAGCAAATGACTGGGCAAAGGTGCGGTACCGGGGAAATTCCAGGATGCGCATCTGCTGGTGCTGGTAGGGGGAGAAATTTTCTGAATAATAGGTAAGCGACTCCTTCATCCCCTTCATCATCACATCCAGGTTGTAAGTGTGGGTCGGGTGATGGTAAATTTCCAAGGGAACCTCACGTCCATCAGGTGCTTTCCAGGTTTCGCTCATCACCTCGTACCGACCCGAAACGATGCTATAAAACTTCAGCATCTTCGAATCCATTTTGTAGTGGTAATATTTTCGGCCATTCTCCTCCCATTCGCGCTGCAAATACCCGGGCGTTACCGCTATTTGGTCTGGAAGGGTACTTACAATTGCCTCAAAGTTTAGCCAATCTGCATCACGGGAAATCATGGGTTGCTGCAAGGCTACACTGTCTGTGATGGGTGGGAACCGCTCCTGCTCTGGCAAGTCATATTTTTTCCTTAGCTCCAGGTCCTGAAGCTCATAAAAGCTTTCATACCCCAGGGCCGGGAAATACATGTGACTCAGGAAGGTACCATTCTCCACTACTTCGGTATTCGAGCCTGAATTGGGAAATCCTTTGGTCACAAATTCCAGGGCAAATTTCATCTGCACAGAATCTCCCGGCTGGAGGGGTTCTTTGAGCTCGTAGATGAAATAGGAAAAATTGGTGTCGCGGAGTACCTCTTCAAAACCTCTTTGGAAGGTCAGGCTGGTGATTTTAGTCTCAGGGTATCCTTGAATGTGAATGGAATCCAGCGGAATCTTGGTCTTATTTTTCAGCCAATACGTTCCCTTGGCAAAGAAATCACGCTGCTCCGGTACTAGATCGACTTCCAGCTTAATTTCAGTGATTTTAGGCTGGGGAATTCGCTCATACTTGCCGTATGTTTTTTCATAATTGGCTTGTTCCGCCTGGGTATCTCTGCTGGTTGAAAATTCATTCAATACGTGGGTGTTGTAATAGATGTAACTCCCCATTCCAATGAATCCTAATAGACTCACCCCAATGGCAGCCACTCCAGAGGTTCCTAGCGTAGTTTTCAGTTTACGGAACCTCAGCCCAAGTCCAGACTCGGTTCCTCGCACCCATAGCCCTGCGGTAAGGATGCCCAAGGCGACCATCAAGAATCCCCAATAGGCCTTCATCGTAAGGAAGGGTCCCACAAAATGCCCGTACCCATTCATGTCCGACCAGCTTAGGCGGGTACCAGAAAACATTCGAATCAGGTTATCTTCCCACCCGAGTGAACTCAGGATAATAGGCTGCCCGAAAAGGAACAGGGCCGTCAGGAAAAATCCTACGTACTTATTTCCAATAATGGTCTGGATAAAAAAGGCAAAGATGCAGAACATCACCATGTTGATCATTCGGAAACCAAACAGCGTGCTGATGTAAAGCCCTAAATTGATTTCAAAAAATCCCTGGAAAACCTGCAGGCAAATTCCCACAATCATCACCCCAAACATCAGCACAAACTGAACAGCGATGAGTGCGAGTAATTTTGACAAATAGGAGATCCACCTAGGCATTGGCAGTGCATCGTAAATTTGGTTCAGGTCAAGGGTTCGCTCTTTCCAGACCATCTCACCCGAATAGAAAATGATGATGGCCTGAGAGAATAAGAAGAAGGTACCGGATGCCAGTTCTACCACGTGGAAGGTCATCGGCAGAATCGGCGTTTCGAAGGAGCCTTTGGTGACCAATACCACCAGCAGCACCATCAACAACCCAATGCCGCCAATCACCAGGAAAATGGGGTTCTTCAAGACTTCCAGTAGCTCCCGCTTCCACAAGGTAAAAGTCAGGCTTAAGTTTTTTCCCAAAGAGAACTCCTGTTTAACCTTGGGCAGGTTTACCTCCAAGATACGGACTGTATCTCCAATCAGCTTAATCGTAGGGACTTTGGAACGGAAAACCCTGAGTTTTCCTGGTCCGGCAAAGCTGAAGGAAAATGATCGATACGTAATCAAAACGATGAGCCATGCAACCGCCTGCCAGATGAGCAGGTTCAGCACAATGGGCATGGACATGGGGATAAGCTGGGTATTTTTTTCTACTGTGGTCCAATACTCTGTTTCCTTGGCAAAGGCGACTCCACCGGAAGGATCGATCAGGCTGGCAAGGAGCTTATTGTCCAATTGGCTCGCCAGGGCTGATGCCACGCTGAACAGCACGAGCACTACCAGAGCATTGAGGTAGATAAATAATTGATTCCGGCTCAGGGAAACGGTAGCAAAAAATATGGCTCCGGTGAAAAAAGTAAAAGGAACCACCCCCATCAAAAATGGCCGAATGTAAGCGGCCAGGTTAAGCGGCCCCAGTTTCAAGTCATCAATACCCGGGAGGAACCTCGCAAAAATGAACCCAAACACCAATCCAGACATTACCACAAGGGTCAATAAAAAGGAACCCAGGAAGCGGGCACCCAGGTATTCCCCTTTGGTGATGGGCTTGGTAAAAAACAAGGAATGGGCATTGTGACGAAAATCGCGGAATACCGGCACCGCCATGAAGGCCGCGATGATGAATATACCTGGAAATTGCCCCAGGCTAAAGATGAACTGGTGCAGGTTAAAAGGAGAATCAGCCATGTTCTGGCCTCCTCCAGTCATCATCAGTGCAGGTTCAGGACCAAGTGCGCCTCCCATGATGGCGCCATAGAGCAGGCCTGTTCCCACCATGATGAGGAAGTATATGTAGGTGGCCACCCTTCTCAGGCGGTACCATAGCTCAAATTTCAGGATGTTCAGGAACACGTCAGAAAATGATTTGCTGGGTAAATTGAAAAGGGGAAAATCAGGACGCTGCCAGGACTGCCCGCTCTTTTTCCTTGATATGAGAGAAATAAACATCTTCCAGGCCAGGCTCGGCAGGCTCAAACATAGGTCCGGGCTGTTCGCCAAAAGCACGTAAGATCACTTTTCCGGCAAAGAACCTGGAAGAAATAACATTGTAGCGGTCTTGGTACTGCTCTAGTTCATGCTTTTCTACCTGCGTTTCCCACACTTTTCCTTTTGCCTGCTGGATCAGTTCCAGGGGCTGGCCTGTCAAAAGCACTTCTCCCCGGTGGATAATCGCCATCTGTTCACATAGATCACTCACATCTTCCACAATGTGGGTAGACAAGATCACGATGGTATTTTGCCCAATTTCACTGAGCAGGTTGTGAAAGCGGTTTCGCTCCGCAGGGTCCAGGCCGGCGGTAGGCTCATCCACAATGACCAATTGAGGGTTTCCCAACAAGGCCTGTGCAATACCAAACCGTTGTTTCATCCCACCAGAATACTTGCCCAGTTTCCGCTTACGGACTTCATAGAGGTTG
This sequence comes from Bacteroidota bacterium, assembly GCA_039024295.1. GTDB lineage: Bacteria > Bacteroidota > Bacteroidia > J057 > J057 > JBCDIQ01. Next base: position 10,627 of record JBCDIQ010000172.1, read on the forward strand.
GTCTGTTCTAGCAAAGCCTTTACCAGCTCTTTCCGCTCTCCCGGGTTGTGAATGCCTTTTAGCCGGGCAAAATGGTCCAGCATATCCTCTGCAGACATATCCGGGTATACCCCGAAGGACTGGGGTAGGTAGCCCAGTAGTTGTCGAACTTGTTTCTTTTCCTCCAGCACATTCAGGTCATCCAGCCAGGCTTCTCCTTCGTCTGCTTCTTGCAAAGTGGCTAGGGTCCTCATCAGGGAAGATTTTCCAGCACCGTTGGGGCCCAACAGGCCAAACATTCCTTTATCTATTTCCAGGTTCACAGATTTCAGGGCCTGTGTCCCGTTAGGGTAGGTTTTTGAGAGATTTTGGATGCGTAAACTCATCGAAGGACAGCTTTTAGGTATTAGTGCTTAGGTAATAGGTGTTAGCTTTTAGGTTTGAGGTAAAAGCATGCACGACTCATACAAATTCCGGATAAAGCAGTCTGGTTATCAAACCCATACCTGTAAACCGAAAACTGTAAACTGAAAACTTCTCTTACTTTGTCGCACGATCAGCCGCGAACTTACAAAAAAGAACCGGCAAGCATATAACTTGCCGGTCTCAAGAGCAGAAAGTACGGAGTGCCAAAAATTGGTGCGAATTCCAAAGGCGGGTGCATATACATGCATGAAGACTAGGCATCCATACTCTGCTGTTCTCGCTTGCTAACGATGCGAAAGTGAAAAATCCCCCTCTTGCCTACACCCTTTTTTCAGCAATCGTTATACAGCTTCAAGCGAAACGTTATCCACAAAAAATCAGACTCCTGAATTTCATTAATACTAATATATTAAAAATCAATTACTTAAAATTAAAAACCTTCTTTCAGACCTCCCTGATTTTTAGGATGCC
>JBCDIQ010000173.1:0-11433 GCA_039024295.1 Bacteroidota bacterium
AAGTGGTACAAAGGATTGAAGAGCGTTTTAATGAACTTGAGTGGTCTAAGCATAATTTCGAGCGCAAGGATTCCCTTCTCAAATGATTTTACGTGATCAATCTCATGTGAGATCGCCTGTATTTCATTTCCATCGACAATCTTTTTGAGCTCAAAATTATGCTTAGACCACTCAAGTTCATTAAAACGCTCTTCAATCCTTTGTACCACTTTTGTCTTGCCTCCACCACCAAAAACCAATTCTTCTATTGGAATTTCAATAGGGCTTAGCACGGATTCGAGTTCCGCTGAGGCAGTAGGAAATTCAGATTCTAATATTGCCTTTGCATGTTGCAATTCTCGAATTTCAAACCCTTTGTCTCTAAGAACCTGGAACATGTCTTACTGATCTATCTCTTGTTTCATCTAGGATGTAGAACCTACAGACTAAGTTTAGTTTGATATGGAGACAAGTTGGACTGTGAGTGATTAGCATACGTTTTCCAATCTGGTACATATTCTTCATCTGCTTGATTGCCCCAGCAATCCCAATTCTCCATTTTTCCCCTAGAGAAAAGTTCAATTCTTGGCCCCCAACTACACTCTTCAATTATTTTGTATTGCTCATCTGGCTTTCGGCTATGCTCTCGCTTTCTTGAAGAAATTATATTCTCCTGTGACCTTCCTGGTTGCAAGGTTCTAATATTTTTACCTTTTACCCCAAAAAGTAATATCTCAGTGACATTTCGAAAATAAAACCCGACCCCGCGGCGATCTGGACCACCGTCTTTTCTTATTTTATACCAAATAATATTAGACTTATAAGTAAAGCCCCAGGCTTTTAACACTTCTAGTCCATGAGGTAACAATGCATTGGGAACCCAAACGTAGAGGTGAGCACGTTCTGCAACTATATCTTTTACTGGCATTTCCATAATATCCTCAAGTGGCATAGTTGGATACCGATTAAGCCTTTTATGCTCAGGAGCTACTTTCCCAGTACGATTTTGAAACTGCCATGGAGGATCAGCTAAAATAGTAGCATATTTATTTTCTCCTGCGAACTCCAATAAGTCACGATTCACTTCAAGATTTGCCATGCGGATATAACCTAACTGAAAAAAATTCACTCTTAAGGTTGTTATAACTATCACAAGATACAATCTGATGTGTATTGTGCCAAGAGATTTAGTAAATGAATATAAACATAGTTTTGTTGATAACTTTTGTGCTCCTAGCCAAAGGTAATAATGACTAGAGAGGGTTTGCAAGAAGCCGATATCAGATTACAAATATTCCACATTCCCCCCTCCCCATTAACAATTCTCCAACAAATCCCTTGACAGAATAAAAAAGTTTTACGTATACTTGCACCATGCTACGACTGTCTGTATATAAGTTTTGGTTTTATTATATCGCTGGTACGACCCCAGGGACATCGTTGTAGCATGTAAACAGCAAATAAATTCAACAACATATAAAACGTCCCTGGGAAGCCCCCAGGGACGTTTCTTCGTTTAGGGTATAACCCATGCAAGCACTCACCGACATAGAATCCCCCATAGCGATCCAGGGCGTGGAAGGTTCATTCCATGCCCTGGCAGCCCGGAAATATTTCGGTCCGGACATTCAATTGGTGATGTCGCCCAGCTTTCCAGCCCTGTTTAAAGAATTGGACAATGAGCAGGTCGGGTTTGCAGTAGTGGCCATTGAAAACAGTGTAGCAGGTACCCTGATGCACAATTATACCCTGCTGCGAAAAGGTAATCATCGAATTATTGGGGAGGTGTACCTGCGCATTGCCCATAACCTAATGGCGATGCCTGGACAAAGCTTGCCAGAAATTCAGGAGGTATATTCCCATCCAATGGCATTGGCGCAATGCCAGATGTTTTTCGAACGGCACCCGCACCTGAGGTTGGTGGAGGCAGAAGATACTGCCGGAAGTGCTCAATGGATTCAAGAAGGGCAGCGCAAAGGGGTAGCGGCTGTGGCGAGCGTGGAAGCTGCGGAGGTGTTCGGGTTGGAAATATTGGCCCCAGAGATTGAAGACAACCCCCGGAATTTCACCCGCTTTTTCATCGTGGAGACTAATGGTGCCGGAAAAGGTGACATTTCGCATGCAAGCAAGGCCAGCCTGTGCTTTAACTTACTCCACCAAGTAGGAAGTCTGGCGGGTATCCTCCAAACCCTCGCGGTACACGAACTCAACCTGACCAAGATCCAGTCTTTGCCGATCATTGGGCAAGAATGGGAATACTTTTTTCACCTGGACATCGAATTTGACGCCCTGTCGGCGTTCCAGGAAGCGTTGACCCAAATTCAACCGCAGGTGAACGAGCTCAAAGTCCTTGGGGCTTACCCCAGAGGTGTAAAACTGTGACCAAATCAAATTAGCAATATCATGATCATCGAACCAGCAGAACGTTTGTCCCAGGTGAAGGAATACTACTTCGCCCACAAGCTGCGCGAGCTTAGGCAACGATTGGCGTCCGGTGAAGACATCATCAACCTCGGCATTGGCAACCCGGACATGTCTCCTCCGGTAGCGGCGATCAGACGCCTGACAATAGGAGCACAAGAGCCTGGCCACCACGGCTACCAGCCGTACAAAGGCATTCCAGAGCTGCGAAGAGCCTTCGCAGATTGGTATGTCCGCATGTATGGCGTAAGCCTGAATCCAGACACGGATATCCAACCCCTGATCGGTTCCAAAGAAGGCATTATGCACATTTCTATGGCTTTCCTGAACCCTGGCGATCAGGTCTTGGTGCCGAATCCTGGCTACTTGGCGTATGCGTCTGTGGCACGGCTGATCGGCGTTGAACCTGTGCTGTATGACCTCCTGGAAGAAAATGGCTGGGAGCCTGACCTGGAGGCATTGGCTTCTCAGGACCTCAGTCGGGTGAAGATCATGTGGGTGAGCTATCCGCACATGCCCACCGGCGCCAATGGTTCAGAAGAGTTATTCGACCGTTTGGTGAATTTTGCTCGTGCCCACAATATCCTGTTGGTGAACGACAACCCCTACAGCCTCATCTTGAACGAAGTGCCTCGAAGCATTTTGGCTGCTGAAGGTGCTGAGGAAGTTGCCTTGGAATTGAATTCTCTGAGCAAATCCCACCACATGGCTGGCTGGCGTGTAGGCATGGTTGCCGGGAATGCTGATTACATCAAATCAATTCTGACGGTGAAGAGCAATGTGGATTCAGGGATGTTTCTTCCAGTGCAGCAGGCGGCTGCCACTGCCTTGGCCAGCCCCTATGAATGGCACCAGGAGCAGAATGAAGTGTATGCCGCTCGTCGGGAGTTGATTTTTACCCTCGCTAAAGAGCTGGGCTGTTCTTTTGATCCCAACCAAAGTGGATTATTTGTGTGGGCTTCCATTCCTGATGGATACCTCCAGTCTGAAAGCTTTGCAGATTGGCTCTTGGATGAATTGGGCATATTTGTAGCGCCTGGGTTCATTTTTGGTTCCAATGGAGAAGGTTATGTGCGGTTTTCGCTTTGCGTACCTTCTGCTCAAATTGAAGTCTGTATTGAACGGGCAAGAGCCGCACGTCAGGTGCTGCTGCCTTAACCTCATGTTAAAAATTTATCTGTTGTGACCATTACCATTGTCGGTCTGGGCCTGATTGGCGGCTCGCTGGCCCTTGATTTAAAGCGAAATGGGTTTGCCCACCATGTCATTGGGGTAGACGAATCTGCAGAGCATTGTACCTATGCCCTGAGAACTGGGATGGTCGACGATTGCGCAGATTTACAGGTCGCCTGCATTCAGGCTGATCTGGTGATCCTGGCGGTTCCCGTCAAAGCCGTAGTAGCAATTCTGCCCAAGGTGCTGAACTGGATTCGTGAGGAGGCGGTGGTCACCGACATGGGGTCCACCAAAGGAGAAATTCTTTCCCTGATGGCCAATCACCCCAATCGACGGCGGTTTGTGGCAGCTCACCCCATGGCGGGAACAGAGCATTCTGGCCCTGCTGCTGCCCTGAACGGCCTCTTTCACGACAAGGCGGCCATTATTTGTGACGCTGAAAACAGTGACGAGGATGCAGTCCGTCTGGCTGAACGATTGTTTCGAAGCCTGTTCATGCGCATCATCTACATGGATGGGACGGACCATGACATGCACGCGGCCTACGTGTCGCACGTTTCCCACATTTCCTCCTTCGTGCTGGCATTGACGGTATTAGAGAAAGAAAAAAGTGAGGCAAACATCTTCAACCTGGCGAGTGGCGGGTTTGCCTCTACAGTCCGTCTTGCCAAGAGTTCTCCCCGCATGTGGCGGGATGTATACGAGCAAAACCAGGAAAATATCCTGGATGTATTGGACAGCTACCTGGGCAAAATGCAGCAATTTCGTGATCACATCGCATCCGGCGAGTTTGAGCAGACGTATCAATTGATGGAGACTGCTAATGCGATTGGTCCCATTCTCGAACAACAAGAAAAAGTCAAAAATTAGCATAGTTTACAGTTTTCAGTGCTCAGCTTTCAGTAGCTAGTTCTGCGAGAACACTAACTGTAAACCGATAACTGACAACCGAAAACCCACAAACAGCTTTACCCGATGAGTCAACTTAACGCAATACCTTTAAAAGATTGGGGCCTGGACCTGGGCGAAGGCCCCCTTATTATTTCAGGCCCATGTAGTGCCGAATCTCCTGGACAGGTCATGGAAACCATTCTGGGATTATCTGACCTGCCCATCCAAGTGATGCGTGCAGGCATTTGGAAACCTCGTACCCGGCCTAATTCCTTTGAAGGCGTAGGGAGTGTGGGTTTGAAGTGGCTCAAAGATGCCGGCCAGGCCATCCATAAACCTGTGACAACAGAGGTAGCCAATGTGAAGCACGTGTATGAAGCCCTTCGCAGTGGCGTGGATATCATATGGATTGGAGCGAGAACAACCACGAATCCTTTCGCCGTCCAGGAAATTGCGGATGCCCTGGAAGGAGTAGATATTCCTGTGTTTGTGAAAAATCCCGTCAACCCCGACCTGGAATTATGGATAGGGGCGATGGAGCGAATCGCAGGAGCCGGTATTACCAGGATTGGCGCGATCCACCGCGGTTTCTCTTCTTATGCCAAAACAAAGTACCGCAACCAACCGCTATGGGAAATTCCGATTGAGCTACGTCGCCGGATTCCGGATCTGCCGATTATCTGTGACCCTAGTCATATTTGTGGACGACGAGACCTGTTGCTCTCGGTAGCGCAGGAAGCCATGGACCTCAACTTTGACGGACTTATGATCGAGTCGCACATTACGCCCGACAAGGCACTGAGCGATGCCCGGCAGCAAATCACCCCAGCGCAAATGGGCGAATTGATTGGAAAGCTGGTGTTGCGGAAAGCGACCATTGAAGGCGACAATGAGCTTCGAGAGCAGTTGCAGGTGTTTCGGGAAATGATTGATGGAATTGACCAGGAATTGCTGCAAACACTTGGTAAACGCATGGAAGTGGTGCGCAAAATCGGCGAAGCCAAGAAGGCGCACAATATGACCATTCTCCAGGCGCAGCGCTGGAACAATTTAATGCACGACCGGAGTGAACTGGCGAAGTCTTTAGGTTTGGGAGAAGAGTTTGTATTGGATTTATTGCAGCAAGTGCACAAAGAATCTATTCGTCAACAGACCGAGATCATGAATCGTGAGCTTTCAGCAGATGCATCATAGAAAATCATTGTGAGGGCACTTTTACAGGCTTTCATGGGCAAATAGATTCTTTCCCATTCACACTTTTTGCTAAATTGGAAATCCCTCTCAAAAAAGTGCTTTTCCATGCAGCAAGAAATTCGAAAGTTTGAAAAAATCCTCGTGGCCAACAGGGGAGAGATTGCAGTTCGTATCCTCAGGGCCATTGATGAACTCCATATTCGTACCGTTGCCATTTATTCCTTCGAAGACCGGTACTCCCTCCACCGATACAAAGCAGACGAAGCCTACCAAATAGGAGCGGAGGACGATCCATTAAAGCCTTACCTGGATATCCCCGGCATCATTGAATTGGCAAAGTCCAAGAAGGTAGACGCCATTCACCCGGGCTATGGATTTTTATCGGAAAATGTTGCCTTTGCACGAGCCTGTCGTGAGGCGGGAATCGTGTTCATCGGTCCGGACCCGGAAGTCATGGAAAAACTGGGGGATAAAGTAGCTGCAAAAGAAGTGGCCAATGCCATTGGTGTTCCCCTTATCCCAGATAGCCAGGAGCCGCTAAACCAGCTAAAGACTGCTTTGAATGAGGCAGACAGAATCGGGTATCCGCTGATGCTGAAAGCTGCCGCAGGCGGTGGCGGACGTGGCATGAGGGTCGTGAGAAATGAGGAAGACTTGGCTACGGCTTATCGCGAAGCACGAAATGAGGCAAAAACTGCTTTTGGAGACGATACTGTTTTCCTGGAAAAGTTTGTTGAAAACCCCAAGCATGTTGAGGTGCAAATCCTAGGAGACAACCATGGAAACATCGTTCATTTATTTGAGCGTGACTGTTCTGTTCAGCGCCGCTTCCAGAAGGTCGTCGAGGTAGCTACATCAACTTTACCTCAAGAAACAAAGGAAAAGCTATACGAATATGCCTTGAAAATTGCCCAACACGTTGGTTACAACAACGCTGGGACGGTTGAATTCCTGGTCGAAGATGGAGCGGTATATTTCATTGAGGTGAATCCGCGAATTCAGGTGGAGCATACCATCACAGAAGAAGTCACCGGGATTGACATCGTACGTTCTCAGATCATGATTGCCGCAGGGTACAAACTCAGCGACCCTCAGATCCTGATCACCTCCCAGGAGGATGTAAAAATAAACGGCTTCGCGATCCAGTGTCGTATCACGACAGAAGACCCTGCGAATGGGTTTAAGCCTGATTACGGTCGAATCATTGCCTACCGGAATGCCGGAGGATTTGGGATTCGGCTAGATGAAGGCAGTTCCTATCCCGGGATGAAGGTTTCTCCCTTTTTTGATTCCATGCTGGTGAAGGTTTCTGCTTGGGGGCGTACCTTAAAAGGTGCTTCCCAGCGGATGAAGCGAACCCTAAGAGAATTTCGCATACGTGGGGTAAAGACCAACATTGGCTTTTTGATCAATGTGATGGAAAACCCTGAGTTCCAGGCAGGGGATGCAACTGTGCGGTTTATCCCGGACCACCCGGAGCTGCTGTCGCAGCGAGGGGGACTTGACCGAGGCACCAAAACCCTCCGTTTCCTTGGGAACATCATCGTAAATGGAAACCCGAATGTAAAGTTTGTAGATTCCGAACGGAAATTTCGCCCAGCCATCGTCCCAGGTATTGATGCGAGCTTGCCCTACCCAGAAGGCAGTAAAGATCGACTGGAGAAACTGGGGCGTGAAAAGTTTATTCAGGAACTAAAGGCCAATCCTAAGATTCTGTACACCGACACCACCTTTCGGGATGCCCATCAATCGTTGCTTGCTACCCGGATGCGTACCTATGACATGATGAAGGTGGCAGAAAGCTTTGCCCGAAACCATCCTGAGGTATTTTCCATGGAAGTATGGGGTGGTGCTACCTTTGATGTGTGTATGCGCTTCCTGAAAGAAGACCCTTGGGTACGGTTGGCAAAATTCCGGGAAGCAATCCCCAACATTCTGCTACAAATGCTGCTGCGCGGCTCTAATGCAGTAGGCTATGCGGCTTATCCTGATAACCTGGTAGAAGCCTTTATAGAAAAAGCATGGGACACAGGCATTGATGTGTTTAGGATATTTGATTCGCTGAACTGGGTGGAGGCCATGAAGGTGAGCATCCGGGCCGTTCGGGAACGTACCGGCGCACTTGCGGAAGCTTGTCTAAGCTACACCGGAGATGTATCTGATCCTTCCAAGACCAAGTACAACCTTCAATATTACCTGGACCTGGCGCGTCAATTGGAAGATGAAGGCGCACACATTTTAGCTATCAAAGACATGGCGGGTCTACTGAAACCGGCCGCAGCAAGCTTATTGGTTTCTGAGCTAAAAAAGGCAGTGGACATTCCCATTCACCTGCACACCCACGATACCTCTTCGATTCAATCTACCACCTACCTCCGCGCAGTTGAAGCGGGCGTAGATGTGATGGATGTTGCGATCAGCTCTATGTCTGGACTAACTTCTCAACCCAACTTCAACTCTGTCGTTGCCATGTTACAAGGCCATGAGCGCGAGTCTCACATAAACCTTGATAAACTCAATGAATTCTCCGCTTACTGGGAGGTAATCCGGGAGTATTACTACCCCTTTGAATCAGAACTCCGTGCTGGCACAGCAGGTGTCTACGACCACGAAATTCCTGGGGGCCAATATTCGAACCTGCTTCCTCAGGCCAGGTCCCTGGGCCTGGAAGAAAAATTTGAGCAGATCAAGAAAAACTACGCCGTAGTGAACGACCTCTTCGGAGACATTGTGAAGGTTACGCCCTCGTCGAAAGTAGTCGGTGACATGGCCCTGTTCATGACCGCCAATGACCACACGCCAGAGGATATTTTCAGTCGGGGAGAAACCCTTTCTTTTCCAGAATCGGTGAAGAGTTTTTTCAGAGGAGATTTGGGGCAGCCTTATGGTGGGTTTCCGAAAGAGCTACAAAAAGTTGTCCTTGGAGACGAGGTACCTTACACTGAGCGGCCAAACCACCATCTACTACCCGTAGACTTTGAGCGGGAATTTGAAGAGTTCAAAATGGAGTTTGACCCCAATCGAAATTTGCTGGATTTTATTTCCTACAAATTGTACCCACGGGTGTACCGGGAGTATTACGACCACTACCAGAAATACGATGATGTGTCCAGGCTCCCTACGCTGAACTTTTTCTATCCAATGAAGCCCAATGAAGAGATCCTAATCGATATTTCGGAGGGAAAAAAAGTGCTGGTAAAATATGAATACACCTCCAAGCCAGATGCGAATGGCATGCGGCAGGTTCATTTTACCCTCAATGGGCAGACACGATCCATTAATGTGCGCGATGAACAAGTGCTGGTCAAAGACGTGAGCAACCGCAAGGCTGTGGAAGAAAATGAAATTGGCAGCCCCCTGCAGGGCAGACTGGGTAAGGTACTGGTAACACCTGGAGATGAAGTCACCAAAAACCAGCCCCTATTTGTAGTAGAAGCCATGAAAATGGAATCAACCATTGCCGCGCCTAGACCCGGAACCGTTGCCCATGTTCTCCTGAAGGAAGGAGCCATGATCGAGCAAGATGACCTCGTGGTAGAGTTGGAAGGTTAAGGAATACTTATCGCTTAATCAATCAGTGCGGTTACCTTTAGCTCAATGGCAATAGGCGTCGGAAGTGCTGTTATCCCGAGTGTAGTCCTGCAGGGCTGAACGTCCTTAAAATACTCCGCATAAATGCGGTTGTAGGGTTTAAAGTCGTCTTTCATGTTGGTGAGAAATACCGTTACGTCCAACAGATTTTCCCAGGAAGAACCCGCATCTTCGAGGATATAACGCACATTCTGAAACACAGAATGGCATTGAGCCTCAATGTCATAGCTGATAATTTCCCCTTGTTCATTCAGGCTAACACCAGGGATTTCGGTTTGCCCTTTTTGTCGAGGGCCCACACCGGATAGGAACAATAAATTTCCCACTTTGCGTGCATGAGGGTAGAGGCCAACTGCGCTTGGAGCACGTTCCGAATTGAATGCTTGAGAGGTCATAGGGGTTACATTTGTAGCTAAGGCCTTAGAAATAAGCCTATCAACAGGTTGATTACTTTTCCACGATGGCAAAGCTAATAAAGCCATACGTCCCTGAATAAAACTATCTACATGCCATTATGCCGCAACAGCCCTTCTTTGGTTGCCAGGTAGGCATAATCCTGCATATTATCGGTATCAAAAATAGGGGTACGACGATAGTCCCCCCTTTCTTCTACAAATTCCATTACTTGTATCCAGCCTTTGTCAATCATGGTGCGGAGCTCATCGCGTACGACCGGCATAGGGTGGTCCACTTCCTGCAAAATATTGTCGAAGGGTTCGACAAAGTATACCGAATCCAGTATCTGAAACTGTACCTCATTGAGTTCTTCCATGGAGACCAATTATTTTGCTTCAATGATAAGCAAAAAGCAGGGCACTCTGTTTAGTAGGAACAGAAGAATTATGCTCCAGGGAACAGGCTAACCTTTTTCATAACTGGAAGCCCATGGGCCGGAGTCAGTCTAAAGAAGTAGCTTTTCCCATAATGAAGTTGAGAGGGGTTGAGTTCGATTGAAGGTTCTCGGGTAAAAAATTCCTTTCTAAAAACTTGCTTGCCGTGGAAAGTGAAGACCTCGAAGGTATAATAATCCTTCTGCAATCCCCGAAAAATAATTTTACAGGAGTTTGAAGTGCTGATAACGGTAAAGTTGGGACGACTAATTTTTGAGGGGAATTGCACTTTCACTTCTTGGCTAAAAAGTACCTGCCCACTTTCGCGATAAGCTGCAACGCGATAAGTTGTGGCTCCTGAATAAGGCGTGTTATCTTGGAAAGAGAAGTCAAGGCCCTCTTCTCGTGTGGGAACTATTTGTCCAATGGAAGAGAAGGTATTATGCTCTTTTCGCTGAATGTCAAAATGTGTGATTCCCTCAATTCCGCTGGTGCGCCAACGTAATTGTACCGCATCCACTGAATGCACTGCCTGCAAGTCTTCCAACCGTGCTTCCAGCACAAAATCGTATGACACCGTGATGTCATCGACGGCAAAGGAGGGGTCAGAGCCCACCCCATCGTTGTTATTGGTCCACAAGAAGCCCACCTTGAGGTTAGGGATATCTTCTGCGCATACAGGCAACGGAAAATTGGCTGCCCGCCAGTATCCTTGGCCACTGAAAATATTGGTGCATGGAATGGGGTCAGGGCCTCCGCAAAAACCCGGGAGCAAACAGCAACATTGGCTGGTTAGGGTTGCCAGCACATTCCAATTGGTGCCGCCATCACAACTGTAAACCAACTGTGCGCGGTCATTGATACCATCTCCAAAGCCAATATAATTGAACTGCACACTAATAGTTCCAAAGCCGGTGGTGTTGATATTGGGAGACTCAAGTCGCTTACTGGTAGTAGTATTTGTTACAAATCCTCCGGCATCATAGGCCGCCCCACAATCAGGCGTGCCACACAAACCGCCAATAGCACTGATGTGGAGGGAAGCATCGTTTCGTCCGGCAGGGCAGACAAACCCACAAGAATCTACTCCTGCGCCACATTCTTCAACACTTACATACCATTCGTTGGCATCGGGGCCTTGTACCCCGATGTTGGTCTGTGTCCAGTTACCTGCCACCTGGGCAGGATAATTAGCTGCCAGGGTACCCCGGATACTGGCACCTCCACTGAAATCTTCTGTCCAAAGCACCGTTTGGGCTTTAAGGGCGGGCAAAAGTTTACTCAAAATGGAACCATTACCGTTGACGTGATTTCCGTTGAGGCAGATGGCGACAGCTGGATAGATTTTCGC
>JBCDIQ010000174.1:0-11318 GCA_039024295.1 Bacteroidota bacterium
ACGTCACCCTCATCCTGACCAATTCCAGAGGGTGTACTGATACCCTTAAAAAGACCGGATACATCAGCGTAGGTAATACGCCGATTGTAGATTTTACGGTTGACACCACCCGTGCTTGTGTTTCCACTACCTTAAACTTCACCAACCTGAGTACGGGAGGCGACAGCTGGCTCTGGTTATTTGGGGATAATGATACGGCCCAATCATTCAATGCGAGCCATAATTTTGGCGCACTTGGAAAACTATATGTTGGCTTGATTGGGTCAGATCGGGGTTGCAAAGACACGCTATTTCGGCAGGACTATGTAGAAATCCTTCCACCGCTGCCCGTAATTGGGTTAAGTGAAAAACGGGTGTGTCGTACCCCAGCCACCATTTCCTTCAATAACCTTTCCATTGGGGCTACCAGCTTCCTGTGGAACTTTGGGAACGGAGACACCTCCACTCAGCATTCATTGAGCTACACCTACCAACAGGAAGGTACCTATGGGGTCTCCCTGACCGTAAGGAATGATTCGACTGGATGTGTGGCCACCTCAAGTGATTCCGTTCGAATCGTTAACCTGAAGGCAGATTTTGTCCCGGATACCACAAGGGGGTGCGTGCCTAAATCCATTCAATTTATCGACAGTTCCTACAATGCAATCAAGTGGGCATGGAACTTCGGAACAGGCAGGGCCAGAGATACTTCCAACCTTGCAAATCCCCAGTTTCGATTCAGAAAAGCTGGTGTTTACGATGTTGAGCTCATAGTTACCAATAGCCTCAAGTGCCAGGATACCCTCAAGATGGACTCCTTAATTCATGTTCTTGAGGCAAAGGCTGATTTTGCCATAGACAACAGCTCTCAGGGATGTGTACCCTTGTTTATGCAGTTTAAGGATTTATCCTCCGGAACAGGCCCTATTAGTAAATGGAAATGGGACTTTGGAGATGGAGATAGTGCTGTCACCCAGAATCCTTTACATGTCTACACCACGCCCAATCGCTACACGGTTAAGTTGAATGTAGAAGACGTAGACGGTTGTACAAGTAGCATAACGAAAACCGATATGCTATTTGTGACCCAGCCTGCGGCGGACTTTACTGCGGATCACCCCATCAATTGTACGGATAATCCGATCACCTTTGTGAGTATGTCTACAGGTGTCGGCTTGTCCTATTTCTGGGACTTTGGAGACGGCAACACCTCTATATTGGCAAATCCTTCCCACAGCTATGCCCAACCTGGAAATTATAATGTAAGCTTGAGGGTGATGGATGTCAATGGCTGCGATAGCACTTTGATACGCGCCAATTATATCCAAATTCAGGATTTAAACGCATTTTTTACAGCAGATACCACCCAGGCTACCTGTCCTCCTTTGTCGGTAACCTTCAGCCCCCAGAATACTTTTATTCATCCCAACCTAAGCTGGCAGTGGGATTTTGGAAACGGGGCCACTTCTTCCCAGGTCTCTCCCATCCATAATTATACCCAGGCGGGTACCTATGATGTAAGCTTGATTTTATTTGCGCCATCTGGCTGCATAGACACCTTCACCCGAACTCAGTATATTCGAATATTTGGGCCTACTGGCAGCTTTTTGTTTACCCCAAAGGAGGGCTGTCCAGGGACCCAGGTATCCTTCACCGGAAGTTCTCCAGACTTGGTGACTTATCAGTGGATATATGGAGATGGCAGCTCCGGAGCAGGCCAACAGACTACCTATACCTATAACCAGTCTGGGATTTTTGCACCCACATTGGCCATTACGGACTCTGGTGGATGTACCGTCTACCTAAACAGCCCGGATAGTGTGGAGATTTATGACATTCCCTCCGTAGATTTTGTCTCCAGCCAGCGGGTAATATGTGAGGCTGGACTCATTAACTTTCAGGACTTCTCCCAAGGGAGCCTGACTGGAGCAACCTATCACTGGTCATTTGGAGACGGAGATACCTCAAACTTGCAAAATCCCTCTCATCAGTATACAAATGTGGGATCCTACACCGTCAGGTTACAGGTCACCACTGCCGATGGCTGTGAAGCAACTGAAATAAAAAATGCCTGGATAACGGTCGCTGAACCGCCACAAGCAGGAATGGTATTGGAAGATACGCTTGGTTGTGCGCCTTTTGGGCTGACAGCAGTTGACACTTCAAATGGAGGTTCATCTGGGGTAATCAGCCGTTTTTGGAGTTTTGGAAACGGAAACACAGCTAATGGTGATACGGTCCAAACCAGGTTCGCCCAGGGGGGAAATTATGTCATCCAAGTAACTGTATTAGATAGAAATGGATGTGCGGACTCAGTTTCTTCAAATGTTAGGGTACTGGATGGGCCTGATGCTGACTTTTACAGTGCTGATACGTTGGGATGCGCACCCTGGACAGCCTCTTTCTTGAGCCTGAGTCCAGATGCTGTGCGTTGGCAATGGAGTTTTGGAGATGGAAGCACGGATAGTGTAGCAAATCCTTTCCATCCCTATGCAGCTAATGGTACCTATGATGTAACATTGGTGGTATGGGATGCCGCAGGCTGTAGTGATACGTTGGTTCGCCCGGATTATGTGAAGCTACGTCTTCCAACGGCAGAATTTGCTGTAAAAGACACCGTAGCTTGTCCCGGGACCTTCATTTCATTTACTGACCAATCACGCTCTGATACTACTTTCTTAAGCTGGCAGTGGGACTTCGGGGATGGAAATACAGGGCAGGGAGCAGCTGTGGGCCACTCCTATGACCAGTCAGGACGGTATAGCGTGCAAATGGTTGTTTTTGATGCACTCGGCTGCAGTGATACCGTCGTGCGCAGCAACCTGATAAGAATTCAGCCCGATATCCAGCCCGAGGTACCCAGGATTCATTATGCAACTGTGCTGGACGATGAAACAGTGGAACTTGCGTTCCATCCGGTCGAAGACTCAATTGACGATTTCAGTCATTACAACCTGTATCGCAAAGCGGTAAATGGAACCTTCCAATTAGTCCGTCAGATCAATGAGAGAATGGATACCCTCCTCTCCGACCAAGGCCTAAACACCCTCGGAACCCATTACTGCTACCTGGTGGAAGCCGTAAACCAGTGTGGCACCCCTTCGGACTTCAACGAAGATGAAGCACACTGCACCATCGAGCTGAAAACTTTCTCCTTTGTTGATATGATCGACCTGAATTGGACCCCTTATACAGGATGGGGAGGCGTAAGTGAATACCGCATCTACCGGGTTGAAGATTACTCTACAAATGGCGCAGAGTTGCTGGCAGTTGTTGATGGCAGCACAACTGCCTATCTGGATGAGGACATGAATTGCTATCAAGACTTTACCTATCGGATTGAGGCAATTCCTCCACCCGGAGGCCGATACCTGGCAAAAAGTGATACAGCAAATGCGCGTCCTTATCATCCCGGTCCCCAGAACCCCATGAACATGGTCCGTGCCACAGTTGAAAACAATGATTACGTGCTCGTAGAATGGAAGCTGCCTAAGATAGAAGGATTCGCTGGATATGTGCTGGAGCGGGACGCGGGTAAGGGATTCGAAGAGATATTACAGCATGCGGTGGGACAGGCTGACCTGAAGTTCCAGGATACCATGGCACAAGTAAATGACCAGTCCTATCGTTATCGGACCTTTGGAGTAGATTCCTGCGGAGACTACACCCCGCTTGGTCGGCCTGCCACCTCAGTGAACCTTGCCGCACGCAGAACAAATGGAAGCGCAGAACTCAACTGGAACCCATATGACGGCTGGCTAAATGGAGTTTCTCACTATGAAATACAGGTGCTAAACATAGAAACAGGCGAATTTGAACTGGTAGAAGAGGTAGAAGGAAATGCTACTCAGTACATTGATCGCATAACAGACCTCAACCAAGTTGAGAATTGCTACCGAATATTTGCACATGAACAAGGTGGAAACCAGGTAGTATCCCTGTCCAATGAAGCCTGCGTATTATTGGAACCGCGAATGTTCACAGCCAATGCGTTTTCGCCTAATGGAGATGGACGCAATGATGTGTTTACAGTGGGGGGAGCCTTTTTATCCGAGTTCAACCTAAAGATCTACAACCGTTGGGGCCGATTGGTACACGAAACCGATAACCAGGATGAGCAGTGGGACGGAAGATGCGAAGGAATTGAGGTTCCAGAAGGTGTATACGTCTTTTCGGTAAGAGGGAAAGGCCATAACGGCGATATCATTCAACGAAGCGGAACTATCACCCTGATCCGATAGGGTAGGGAACCGTATATATTTGGTTTTTTGTTTTCTAAGGCCCAGGGGTTTCCGTGGGTCTTTTTATTTTTTTTGCTAAAAATATCGCTTTACTGGCTCAAAATGGCGGATTGAAAAAATGTATAAAATTTTTTTTACCTGCCTATAACCTTTGACATGTCGAGGGTGTTTTATCTCCAAACAGTCGAATAAAAGTGATTTATTGACATTGTGCAGTTAATCAATTTTTTCAACTGTTACCATTCTTTAATATGCACGACCTAGTTTATGATCGCAATTAAAACCAAAGTAACTGTCGCACAGGGTGATGGAATCGGCCCAGAAATCATGGAAGCCGTTCTCAGAATCCTGGATGCTGCCGGTGCAGGTATTGAACCTGAGTTTATTGAAATTGGAGAACGAGTATATGCCCAAGGCCTTACAGCAGGTATAGCCAGTTCTTCTTGGGAAACGTTGCGGAAAAATAAAGTTTTCCTGAAGGCTCCTATTACCACTCCCCAGGGAAAAGGGTATAAGAGCTTAAATGTTACGGTGCGTAAGTCCCTCGGACTGTTTGCCAATGTCCGTCCCAATCGTGCTTATCACCCGATCGTAAAAAGCTTATTTCCTGATTTAGACGTGGTGATTGTTCGGGAAAATGAGGAGGATTTATACGCGGCAATCGAACACCAGCAAACCGGTGAAGTAGTCCAGTGTTTGAAGTTGATTACCCGTCCCGGATGTGAAAAGATTGTCAGGTACGCTTTTGAGTTCGCTCGGGCAAATGGACGGAAGAAAGTCACCTGCATGACCAAGGACAACATCATGAAGCAAACAGATGGAATGTTTCATGACGTATTCAACGAAGTTCGTGTCGAATATCCTGAAATAGAATCGGACCACATGATCATTGATATCGGAACCGCCCGATTGGCAACGCGCCCCGAGGATTTCGATGTGGTTGTTACCTTGAATCTGTATGGGGATATTGTATCTGATGTAGTGGCCGAAGCTGCTGGTTCTGTCGGAATGGCTGGTTCTGCCAATATCGGTGAGCAATGTGCCATGTTTGAAGCCATTCATGGATCGGCTCCAGACATCGCTGGGCAAGATATTGCAAATCCATCTGGTCTGCTCAATGCTGCTGTGATGATGTTACAACATATTGGCAGAGGCAAGGTTGCAGAGAAAATTGCAAATGCATGGCTGGCTACCCTTGAAGATGGCATACATACCGCTGACATGTTTACCGCCGGTAAAAGCCGGGAAAAAGTAGGGACACAGGCATTTGCTGATGCAGTAATTGCTCGTTTGGGCCAGGAACCTGGATATTTTCAGCCTATTTCATTAGCCGAATCCGGAATCAAACCCATTGAGGTTCAGCCCTACGAGCGCAAGCCTGTAGACAAGCAGTTGGTGGGAGCAGACATATTTCTCGATTGGTGGGAAGGTACACCAAATGAGTTAGGAAGACTTCTGACTCAGTTGGCTGGTCCTGAACTCAAGCTAAAGATGATCACCAATCGTGGGGTAAAAGTATATCCCAATGGACAGCCGGAAACTTTCTGCACAGATCATTGGAGATGCCGATTTGTTGCAGTGCGGTCTGAAATACTGGGAGAAGAGAAGCGATATGAACCCGTAGACTACTCCGAAGTATTGAGACTTCAAAATCGACTGTATCAATCAACACTTGATATCATTAAAACAGAAAATTTATACTACCTCAATGGACAGCGCGGCTTTTCGTTGGGGCAAGGTGAATGATTTTATCATAACTGAGGTTGCGTTCTTTCTTTACAATCGCCCCGTGCCAGCGGGGCGATTTTCTTTTTGTAAAAAATAAGGAAACTAAACCAAGTAACTGCTCAAACGTTTGGTAAACAGCCTGCGTAAAATGATCAGCCTATGCACATCAAGTGCCCTACATTGTTGCATGGATCAGCGACCTTTTTCGTAGCATATGATACCCATCTGGTTTGAATTCACTTTTACCCCAAGCCTATTTTCCCCTTATAATTGAATACATGGTATGGGGCTTCCTTTTTTTACGTGCAGGGGTGGTTTTAATCAATGTATTTACCAATCCTAAACTTAAATCTACCCTTATCCTTACAGGACGCTATCCCAAATTATCCATATTGATTCCCGCACGAAATGAAGCGGAAAATTTGCCTCGATTGCTAGATCAGCTATTGTCTCTTTCCTATCCTTACCTGGAAATTCTGGTGTTAAATGATCAATCAGAAGATGAAACAAGAACCATTGTGCAGGAATATAGTGACCGATTTAGCGAGGTAAAGCTGTATGACGGTGCGCCTTTGCCAGATGGCTGGCTGGGAAAAAACTGGGCCTGTCATCAGTTGAGCCAATATGCTACAGGAGATTATTACCTGTTTCTGGATGCTGATGTGAGTGAACTCCGACCCGGTGTGTTGGAGGTTGCACTTGCTCATAGCGGTAAATATAACCTCAGCCTATTATCCATTTTTCCAGACCAGTGGATGGGAAGCCTAGGTGAGAGGAGCCTTGTACCGCTGATGCATTATTTATTACTCAGCCTTTTGCCCATGTGGTGGGTGTATCGGCTACCTTTTCCTTCTGTTGCTGCCGCAAACGGCCAATTTATGCTGTTCGAATCCAAGGCATACCTGCGAAATAGGTGGCACCAACAGGCAAGAGGTTCCATCATCGAGGACATTGAGATCATGAGAATGGTCAAAAAAGCCAAACTCAAAGGCATGACCTTCTTGGGCGGAGGGGTGTTGAGGTGCAGAATGTACCGGTCATACAGAGAGGCGCGAAGTGGATTTAGCAAAAATCTCCTGGCCGGATTCGGAAACAGTATGCCTGCCTTGGGGTTATTCCTTTTTATGGTGGTGCTGGGATGGGGAGTTGTAGCCTTGTATGCCAGTACAGAGAAAATTTTTCTGGGAATTGGGTTAATGCTAATCATTCGCCTTGGCGTTAGTTACCTTGCAAACCAATCCTGGTGGATGAACTTTAGCCTTCATCCCATCCAAATGTTGAACCTGGTAATCATCAGTGTCTTATCGATATCACGAAAAATATCCGGAATAAATCTGTGGAAGGGCCGCAACGTCCATTTGTAATCAGCTTAGGCGTATTGCTGTTGCTCCATACAGTAGGTGTGATTGGGTTTTCCTTTGAAGCTACCCGTGGCCTGTTCCAGTCCTTAACCCCCATGAACCTGGTAATTACGGTTGCTATGTTGGGATGGCTGCATACGAAATGGAGCCTTCGCTTCGCATGCTATTCGCTATTGATATTTTTAGCGGGATATGGAGTAGAAGTCGCTGGGGTAGCCACCGGTCAGATTTTTGGCATCTATGAATATGGAGGGACGCTGGGGCCTAAGCTTTTTGCAGTACCTCCGGTGATTGGGCTAAACTGGTTGATGCTGGTGTATTCATCCGGTGTGATAACCAAAAAAATACCTGCTCACCCTGTAGTACGAGCTGCAGTAGGCGCAACCATCATGACCACCCTGGACTTTATCATTGAGCCGGTGGCAGTGGTGCTGGACTTTTGGACATGGGCAAACGTGGACATCCCCCTTCAAAATTTCATTGCATGGTGGGGCATTGCATTTGTGATGCTCTTAGGTTTTCACTTGCCGAAATGGAAGATCGACAACCCCTTGGCAGGAGCTGTCTTGTTGGTCCAGGCCATATTCTTCGCAGCCCTTCGAATCATTCTTTTGTAGGGAAAAGGAGCTTTTGTGTGAGAGTAAAAGGTGGAATGGTCATCACCTTGCCTCAATGTCATAGCTCGTGTAAATCTCAAGCAAACGCGTCATTTGGCGTAGCTGGTCGTTGTGCTTCCCAATATTTTGAATCAGGTTTCCCTGTATGTTCTCAATTTCTGCCACCAGTTCCTGTTGTTTGCTTTTAAAGTCCTTGAATTCTTGTGCTGCTGTCTCTTTGGGGAGTTTATTCTTCATAAGCTGATTGTCCCAATCGTTAAACGCAACAACTGTTTCTTTAAATGAGCCCTTTAGCTCATCAAAGCTTTTTCGAAGCTCATTTCGTTCATCAATAGTTTTGTCATACCGTGCCTTAAGGGTATTTAACCGGTTTTGGTCCGCTCCATCCGCCTGATCAAAGAAGGCCATCACCTGCTCCAGGTCCGCTTCGTACCTGGCTTCGGTTACGCTGAGGTTCCTGTCCACGAAGG
This sequence comes from Bacteroidota bacterium, assembly GCA_039024295.1. GTDB lineage: Bacteria > Bacteroidota > Bacteroidia > J057 > J057 > JBCDIQ01. The sequence continues at coordinate 8,397 of JBCDIQ010000174.1, forward strand.
TGAACCTTTCACTAAGTTCCATCCATCGTGGTTCAAAAGATTTTACCTCATTGATAAATGCAACATCAGCTGATCCACATCCGGTACTCAACGCTATGATGAGCCAGATGGCAGGAGACAAAATCAGAATATAACGGGAGATGGAATTCATGGGAGCAAAATTACAATTTTATGAACACATTTTTGGGTTCCGTGAAAAATCGTAGGACTTCCAGGCCGCCTTCGCGTCCTACCCCTGATTGCTTGACTCCGCCAAAAGGCGTCCGTAAGTCTCGTACCAGCCAGCTATTTACCCAGATAATGCCCGCTTCCAAAGAAGCAGCTACCCGGTGTGCCCGTTGCAAATGTTGGGTCCAAAGGGTGGCCGATAATCCATAGGGCGTGGCATTCGCCAAGGCAAGGGCTTCTTCTTCTCCCTCAAAAGGCTGGATGGTTACGAGTGGCCCGAACACTTCCTCCTGGTTGAGGCGGCAAGAAGGACCCAGCCCGGTAATGACAGCTGGACGGAGAAAATACCCCTCCTGACACCGTTCAGACAAGTTTTCCGGGCGATGCCCTCCGGTGTGAAGGGTGCCACCTTCTGTTTTTACCAGCTGTAAATAGGAGAGGTCTTTATCCAGTTGAGGTTTAGAGACAATCGCCCCCATGTTTACCTTTTCTAATGGGTCTCCAACTTTAAGCTGCTTGGTCTTTTCCACAAAGTCCTCGACAAATCGCTCATAGATAGGCTTTTCAACCAAAATTCGGGAGCCACACAAGCAGATCTGCCCCTGATTGGCAAATGAACTCTGAATACTTGTGTTCAAGGCGTTCTCATAATCCGCATCAGCAAAAATGACGTTCGCATTTTTACCACCCATTTCCAAGGACATCTTTTTGAACATCGGACCTGCAATAGAGGCAATTCGCTTGCCCACAGCCGTACTTCCAGTGAAAGAGATGGCCTTTATTTTAGGATGCTGGACAATGGCTTCCCCTACTTCAGCCCCTTTGCCATGGACAATGTTCAATACGCCATCTGGTAAACCTGCCCCTTTGCAAATTTCAGACAATAAATACGCGGTGTAAGGGGTGACTTCCGAAGGCTTCGCCACCGCGGTATTACCGCTGGCAAGAGCAGGAGCCACCTTCCAACTAAATAGATACAGCGGCAGGTTCCAGGGAGAGATGAGGCCTACCACGCCCAGAGGCCGACGGAGGGTATAGTTGAAGCCCATCTCCCCCATGTCATGGGATTCATTCGAAAACTGGGTGATGGCCCGGGAAAAAAAACGAAAATTGGACTCTGCCCGAGGAATATCTACGCGTTGGGACAGCTTAAGGGGTTTTCCATTATCAGTTGTTTCCGCCAGGGCCAGCTCTTCATGTCGCCTGGCAATGCCATCTGCTATGGCATGAAGGATATCTGCCCGCTCTGCTACCTTCATGGAAGCCCAGGCAGGGAATGCTTTGGCCGCAGCCTCATATGCAGCTTCCACATCTTCGGAATGGCTGTCAGGGACTTGAGCGTAAACCTTTCCAGTTGCAGGGTTAATGAGGTCCAGGTAATTTCCTGAAAGAGGCGGCACCAATTCGCCTCCGATATAGTTTGAGAAGTGTTGCATGGAAGCAAGATAAGAAGATTGATAAACGGAATCAGTAAGTTTTTCCGTTAAAACCCATAGGTAAATTCATGAATTTGGGGCCTTTTATGGGGTCAATCAAGTTTAGAATGAACTCTGTAATCCATCAAGCATCGATATAATAAATCGGCAAGATTAGCGCATTTAATGCAACTTTTCACTTCAATTAATAATACCTATCAAAAACTTATTTCATTGATCGATGAGATAAGTCAGCAATAAAAAACCAACTTTTAGCTTAGGTTTTTTTCAACATTCACTTTAGTTTAGCGCACTAACTTCAATACGAGCCCTTGTTGAATTTCAATTCTTTATGTTGCTTTTTGATATAGCCAAGTGGAGGGCTCTCCAATCCTGATACAGTTTTGATGGAGCAAACACAATCCAAAGTTCTCTCTATTGTGATCCCTGCCTATAATGAGGCCTCAACTATTCACATGATACTTGATAAGGTTAAGGAGGTTGACCTTGTTGATGGAATTCAGAAAGAAATCATCATTGTAAATGATTGTTCTACTGATCAGACAGAGGAACGAATTCAAAGCTATCACCAAGCGAATCCCGACTTGAACATCCAGTATTATAAGCATGAGGTAAACCAGGGAAAAGGGGCGGCACTTCGTACGGGTATCCAGCGAGCAAAAGGTAACTTCACCATCATTCAGGATGCTGACTTGGAATATGACCCAAGAGAATATAATAGGTTACTGCAACCTATTTTAGACAACTTTGCCGATGTCGTATATGGGTCTCGATTCATGGGAGGAAACCCGCATAGAATCCTTTTCTTTTGGCATTCGATTGGAAACAAGATGCTTACCATGGCTTCCAACATGTTTACCAATCTCAACCTGACCGATATGGAAACTTGTTACAAGTTGTTCAAAACAGAGATTGTTCAGGGGATTGACTTGAAAGAAAACCGTTTTGGATTTGAACCGGAGGTAACGGCAAAAATTTCACGTCTAAACGATATCAGAATTTATGAAGTAGGTATTTCCTACTATGGCAGATCTTACGAGGAAGGCAAGAAAATTGGCTGGCGGGATGGCTTTAGGGCAATTTATTGTATTCTAAAATATAACCTCTTCAAATAATGGAAAGAGAATTTGCATTTAAGGAGTACGACTTAGAAGGTATGCAGACACTGGAGTCGATGGCGCATGCGCCACGGTTAAATGAGTGGATGTATCAAACAATTTCTAAGAATTTGAAGGGTAAAATCCTTGAAATTGGTAGTGGGATCGGGAATATTTCCGAGCAATTCCTAAAAGATAAGAGGCAGCTTTTGATGAGTGAC
>JBCDIQ010000175.1:0-11304 GCA_039024295.1 Bacteroidota bacterium
CCAAAAAGGGATTAACTTTCCCTTTACCATGGCCGGAGAAAATTTTATCAAATCAACTTTAGCTACCACAGCTTTTAGTAGGATGGGGTGAACTTCTTCAAGGACCTTGTAATCTTTGACGCTTCCTGTGGTGTCAACCAATATCCTGATAACTACTTGACCTTGTATCCCTTTATTAGCCGCGTCTAATGGGTATCCAATGGCCCGTCTTACTTCATCCATGTTTAATGCAACAGATTCAACATCAGTAGTTTCTATTTCGGCGGATGTTGCTGATGCTTGTGCCGTCAGGCAAACCGGTGCTAGGAAGAACAACAGTATAGCTGTAGAAATTTTCATGCTAAGTTATTTGATCAGACAGGTTAAATGGCTTCACTTCCCAGTATTGAATTGGGAAGGTTCTTTATACGATTTTACCCTATTGATTTCTTCAAATTACTTGAGAATGGGAGACTATAAACTCCTACGAAATGAGTTTGTTTCAGGGTTCCTCTGAAGAGCTTTCTTCCTTTTCTTACGATTTAATTAGTCGAAAATTAAAGGGTACGTCCACCCAACAGGGCACTGCCCTGCCATTGACAACCGCCTTTGAAAACTTTAGCATATGGACTTTGTTTCTCACGGCTTCATCAAGGATAGGGTCGGCTTCCCCCCAAATTTCGTACCTGATAATCCTCCCACTTCTGCTTACCAGAATTCTGGCGATTACCTGTCCTTCAATATTAGCATCAGCAGCTGCCTTAGGATAGCTGATTGCTTTCCTTACCTCCTCCATATTTAAAGCTCGAGGCTCAGTATCTTCTAAAAGCGAATCAGCGTCTTCCACCGGAGGATCCTCATCTACTACAAAAGGTATAAGGGGACTTTGCGCCATTAGGCAAATTGGGACAAGGAATAATAACAGCGATGCAGTAGAGATTTTCATGCTAAGTTAATTTACCTCCAAAGGTACAAAAACCCGCGCTTACCAAAGTTCAGCCAAGTAGGTAAATACAGAATTATTTGAAGTTAAGCTTCCGTACCCTTGTACCTGTCCCTTTACATAATGAAGTTCGCCAGGAAGTAACTCAAGGGCATTTGGCAATACAGCTCCCTGAAAATCGGGAGCGAGCCGAACGGCCGTTTGAAAATCCCCTATCGCTTCAGCCTGGCCAAGCATCAGGGAACAAAACCCTCGCTGTATGTAGAGCTGAGCCTTTAGGTTTTCTTCAAGCATATCAGGTCTTTCCTGGATAAGCATGATGGCTTTGGAAAGGGCTTCTCTAGCATTTTGCCACTGTTTTTGTGAAATACCCAGCAAGCCCGCCAAGTGATACATCTGTAAATTAGCGGAAATTCGATTGTTTTTTTGAGCTTGTTTTTTGCTGGCAGATATGGCAACATTATTCATGCACCAAGCTGTTGCATATGCCCCATCTCGATAGGCCTCCAGGGCACGGAGGTAAAAATGTGCTGCTCGCTGTTTTTTAGGAATTTTGTGGACTTCTCTGCTTGCTTGCTTGCAGTCACACAGTACCGTTGGAGTATGGATTTCAGCAGCAGTATAACTGATACGGAACTTAACCGGCAGGTTCACCCAATGGGCAACGGCTTTTCCATTATGTCGCGCCGGATCAAAGCGCAGGTAAGGGAGCTGGTCCACGACCATTTGATTGAGGATGGGATGAGCACCCCGGGTAATTTGATATTGAATACACTTCCCCGTTTCGTCAACTAGAAATCTAACGAAAACATCACCCGTAAGATGGGCCTTCTGGGCTGCTTTAGGATAGGTGATCCGTTTCCGGATGATGTCATAGTTTACCGCCTGAGGGGGTTGATCTACATCCCGGTACTCAAACATATCAGGGTGTTGCTGAGCATGGGTCCAAGGGATTAAAAGGATGAGTAAAATGAATAAAATAGGATAAATGGGCTTCATAGCTTGTTATGTAAATGTTACCAAAAAACAAATTTACGTAACATTAATTTAACATTTAAATAACATTTACACAACTTTTGAGGGTATTACCTGAAGGTCAACCTCCGAAATTGCCATTTTGAAGCCCGGGACACGTGGTGATTAGGCGTAATATGGCTTGATTTTTGATCCTTTCATCAAACACACAGAACACCAACCACGATGAAAACACCTCTTTTTTACTTTGCAGCTGGCATACTCATGTTGATTGGAATAGTTGCATCGGGTTTGATGCTGATTGGTTCCCTCGTGATTGGCCTTCGGGAGGCAAAAGCGAAAAGGCCTACCTTTTTGGTCGACGATGATCCCGTGTATTTGCCCAATTAAAAAAGCCCCTTCAAGGAAGGAGCTCTAGATAAGTTTTTACCATTTTTCTAGTACTTCCGGACTGGCCCTAGAGCACGTCTGGTACCTGAAGGGGAGGAGGCGTTTCTTGGAGAGAACCTCCAGAACCTGCTGCTTTCACTTCCCTTGTATGACCTGGACGCCCCATTTCCATCTGACATACTGCCATCGCATCCTGTGATCCTAAAGCTGACACCCACACTGATCAGCAGCATATCTGTGAACGTCTGATTCATGGAATATTCCACTTCATTGGCATAGGAATTTACACTTTCCAAGTCTACATAAGATGCCCGTGATCCTCGTGAATAGGTTGCACGGAGGTCCAAGCTCACCCCTTCAGTGAGGTAAATCATGGTTCCCGCACCGGCACCATATACCAAGGTCCAATCCGTATTGATGTTGTCTTGCTCATTCTTGGGGCAATCATCTCCGTTGAAAGAGCCTAGTTCTTCCAATTGTAGTACCTGGTCGCTGATAAATCCTCTGGAGCCGATTATTCCATCCAGGTAAAAACGAACACGTGCTTCCGGTGAAATAAATCGTGCAATCCCATGGAATGCTAAAGAATAATTTCGGGTCAATTGATCCACCATGACACCTTCAAAATCCTGCAGTTCAACCGGGTTGCTCTCCTGACCACTGAAAGTATAGCCAAAACTTCCACCAAGCTGAAGTCTTAAGGGCATTCCAAAATCATAGCCTTGTGTAAATAGTTCCAATGCACCTCCACCTCCCCAGCGGTAGTTTCCAGCATCTAAGGAATTAAGTGGTTGGGCATAATGTCCAGTCAGACCCATGCTTCCCTGGGCAAACATTCGGGAACCGAAAGGAAGCACCAGAAGGACGGAAAGAAAAATGTAGGGTAAAGCGTATTTCATAGAGGTTGGATTAAGGATAAAAACTGAGCACTGAAAACAGACAGACGTTAAACCTTGCAGCATGAAGCATGCTAGTTTATATAGTAAACAAAAAAACAGGCAAATTATCCCTAAGGTTTTTTCAAGCGTGTAGGCTTGGTTAATTTCCGTGTTAAACCGATGGTTATTCCTTAGCTACAGGCGGAGCACCTTTAAGTTTGCAAATCAGGGTGGTGAGGGCGTGGTCAATTTCAACTGAGACACATTTCCCGTCTTTGTAGGTATAAATATTTTTATTCCCCATGGGTAAATCAAGCTCATAAACTCCTTCTGATACCTTGGTCAGCTCCAGCCATTTTCCATACCTCTCAGAAAAAACATGGGTGTATCCCTTTGGCTCATTATGGTACAGCATCACCACACTAAACCGAATTCCTTTACTGTAAAAAATTTTACTTCGACCATCTAGGTCAACAAAATAGCCGTACCCCTCATCATATTTGAGGTATCCCGATTCCCGTAGTTTTCCTTCTCGCCATACGCGTACAAAACCGTCTTGTAGTATCCCTCCCTTATAGGAACTCTGAAGCTGTGAGGTCGCATTGATGCTGATGATGATCCGCATGTTGATCTTGCTCTTGAATAGGTACAAGCAAGTATCTCCATGGCAGATGCGTTGAGCATTGTGCTCTCCCACAAGTTTGCCGTCCTTCCAGATTTCATACACCATGGTTTGCCCAGCAAGGGGACCATTTGTCATCAGGTACAGCAGGAAAAGGAAGAAAGGGTGTTTCATGAGTGATGGGCTGAATTCAAGTATAGCTATTTTTCGTTATTAATACGGTTGCCAGGCGAGTTTTGATGTTTTCTGGTGCAAATTTCTCTCCACGGTTTCACCTCAGGGGTTTGGACAAATTTGAAGATGCCGTGCAACGGCAGTGGCACTCACTGCTTCTTCCCCCTTATTCCTGGCTACCTCGTCTCCAGCCTTTCCATGGGTATAAACCCCAATTGCTGCTGCTAGGCCGGGTGTGTATCCCTGTCCAAGCAATGCAGTAATAATCCCTGTCAGGACATCTCCCATCCCTCCGGTACTCATGCCAGGGTTTCCGGTAGGGTTTACATAGGTGGCCCCATCTGGACACGCAATCAAGGTTCCTGCACCTTTTAGCACCACGGTTACTCCTTTCTCCTGAGCCAAAGCTTCTGCATGTTCCAGGCGTTTTTTCTGAACATTTACCTTCCCACCAAGCAGGCGTCCCATTTCTCCAGGATGTGGGGTAATGACCGTAGAAGCAGGTAGTAAATCCCAATAGGCTGGGTATTTGGCCAAAATGTTCAGTGCATCTGCATCAAGGACAAGGGGGCAATCGACTTCTTCCAGTACCCGTCCTAAAAACTCTGCACTTCCCGCCGTACCTCCCATGCCTGGGCCAATCCCTACAGCAGATTTTCCTTTCAGCAAATTCACAAAGGAATCCCACTCCTTTAGGGTTAGTTCCTCTCCTAAAACCGTACGACACATGGCTTCTGGCACAAGAAAATTTACTGGGAGCCGAACAGCATCAGGCCCGAATACACTGATAAGGCCTGCTCCGGCCTGCAATGCGCCCAGTGCAGTCATAGATAATGCTCCTGCAAAGGCTGAACTGCCACCAGCCAACAGGATATGGCCATAAGTACCTTTGTGGCTTTCATCTGGGCGTACCCGGTAATGTTTCTTCCAAAATGAATCATCCAATACTTCGCGCTGAATGCCCAGGTTTTGAACCACTTCTGGCCAAATCCCAATATCTACTACATGGATCTGGCCACACATCAGACTGGCAGGGCTAACGTGGTGGCAAATTTTAGGGAGCTGAAACGTAAGGGTATGGCTGGCAAAAAGTGGGGTATTAATTATTTCCCCTGTATCTGCAGAGAGACCACTCGGAAGGTCTATTGCTACTACCTCCGAATCTGCCTGTCTGATTATTTCAACAAGGGTTGATACTGTTCCCCGGAGGGTAGAGGTGATGCCTGTTCCCAGCAAGGAATCCACCACCAACGGTTGGCCGGCCAGCAAAGTAGCTAGCCTTTCTTCGTCCATTTCATGAACAGGAACTTCGATGGCCGAAAGCATCCGGTAATTGTCAAGTGCATCCCCTTTATACCTGTCAGGAGGGTGAGACAAGATCACGGATACTTTTTTTCCGTTTGCATAGAGGTAACGCGCAATTCCTAATCCATCTCCTCCATTGTTTCCAGGACCAGCCAGGACCAAAAAATAATCGGTTTGAGGATACAGGTCCATGATCAGCAGGGCTGCTTTTCGGGCAGCTTGCTCCATCAGCAGGAGGCCAGGCTGGTGGTACTGGTTTATTTGTAGATAATCCGCTTGACGGATTTGGGCAGTATTGGCTAGTAGCATGGCAGCAATAAATTAGCCTTCCATTTCTCTGACCATTTCCGCCACTTTTTCCCGGAGAGAAGCTTTATAGGCCTCCAGACGTTGTGAAATGGCCTCATCACCTGTGCCCAGGATCTGAGCTGCCAGGATCCCTGCATTTTTTGCGCCATTGAGGGCGACTGTGGCAACAGGAACCCCACCAGGCATTTGCAGGATAGAAAGAACAGAATCCCATCCATCGATAGAGTTGGAGGACTTGACAGGAACGCCGATTACAGGTAGGGTGGTAAGTGAGGCCACCATTCCCGGCAGGTGAGCTGCTCCCCCCGCCCCGGCAATGATTACCTTTATGCCTCGTTGCTTAGCCCCTTGCGCATAGGCAAACATCCGCTCAGGGGTACGATGGGCAGAGACAACGGTGATTTCATGGGGAATTTCAAAGGTGGAAAGCATTTCTGCAGCGGCGTTCATGACGGGAAGGTCAGATTTGCTGCCCATGATAATGCCAACAGTAGGTGCGTGCATAGATGGAGAGGGTTAATGAGTCCTGCATAAATAGCTCAAATAATTCTCTCCATTCAAATTTTTACCAAAAATCTGTCAGGTAAGTGCCCACAATGAGAGGTTGGGAGCTTCCCATTTTAAGATTCGCTCACTTGAGGTAAGTGCGACCATTTTTTCGGTAGTTTCCCAGAGGGCCTTTGCATCTGCCTGCTTGAAGAGGGGACGATCAAACCTGACGGGTTCCTCTTGGTGGTAATAGGTGCCTTTGACATCACTTAGCATGGGAGATAATGCCAGATTCAGGATGTACCTACAGGCCTCCTTAGGAGATTGTCTGAAGGAACGGTTCAGCCAATGGGTGACCTGCATATGCCAGGGAAGTTTTGACGGGTCAGGTATGAGGTCAGAGGTTATAGTGCCAGGACTGACACAGTTTGCAGTTATACGCGTGGCGTTCAGGCGTTGGGTCAGCTCCTGAATAAACATCAGGCTTGCCAGCTTGGATTGCCGGTAGGCCACATGTCCTTTGTAGTGGCGGGTGCTTTGAAGGTCATTTAGGTTAACAAACCCCTGCATGAGGGAAGTATCAGCCACGCTGATGATACGGGCAGCAAAAGATTGTTCCATCGCTGGCATCAGAAGATGTGTCAGCAAAAATGGGGCAAGGTAATTTACGGCAAAGGTATACTCGTAACCGTCTGGACTGATTGTCCGTTCGTGTCGGAAAGTCGCCGCGTTGTGAACCAGCACGTCAATGCGGGGGTAGACGTACATCAGACTGATGGCCAAGGCCCTGATTTGATGCAAATCCGCTAAATCGGTTAAGTATAAATCCACATAGGGGTTTCCACTTTCTACCCGAATCCTTTCAGCTGCATCCTGGCCACATTTGGCCATTGGGCATACCATAATAACGCTGGCACCCTTCTTAGCAAATGCCAAAGCCGTTGCATAGCCAAGTCCCCGGCAGGCTCCGGTGACAACACATACTTTCCGCTTCATGTATAATTGAGTTGCGTGATAAAGACAATGCTACCCAATAATCAGAATTGGCAAAACGAAAAAACACAGAGCCAAGGGTGACATTTGTCATTTGTCGGAATCTTCTCCTGCATCTTGAGGAGGTGGGGAAGGGACAATTACCTGGAGGTTTCCTTTCATTTTATTCCATTTTACCCGGTTCATGGCAGTCTTTTTGGTCAATTTCTTGAAAGTGCGTTCTTCCAATTCCAGCCAGTCATCCTGAGAATAGTTAAGGATGTGATCCAGCGGACGAAAGTCTTCCCCGGTTATTGCTCGGGCATGACGGTTCCATGGGCATACCTCCTGACAAATGTCACAGCCATATGCCCAGCCTTCCATGTTCTGGTGAAATTCATCCGGTATTTCCTCCTTGAGTTCAATGGTCAGGTAGGAGATACAACGCGAAGCATCAATTTGATAGGGGGTTAAGGCATCGGTAGGACAGGCATCCAGGCAGCGGGTACATGTGCCACAATAGTCGTTTACGGGACCATCATAGACCAAATCTACGTCCAGAATAATTTCTCCAATAAAAAAGTAAGACCCCTTTTTAGGGGTAATCAAATTGGTGTGTTTACCGATCCACCCAAGTCCACTTCGTTGTGCCCAAGCCTTATCCATGACGGGGGCAGAATCCACAAATACCCTTGCCGCCACTTCTCCCACCTCTGTCTGTATCCATTCCAGGAGCCGGTACAATTTCCGCTTGAGCACCTTATGGTAGTCTTCCCCCCATGCGTAAACGGATATTTTTGGGGCCCCTTCAGGCTGGCGGTAGGTGGCAGGTGGTAAGTAATTGTGGATGACGCTGATGACAGATTTTGCGCCAGGAACCAGCAAGCGGGGGTCTACTCGTTTGTCAAAGTAGTTTTCCATGTACTGCATGTTGCCATGTCGCTCTTCTTTCAGCCATTGCTCCAGGTCATGGGCTTCTTGCTCCAAAAACTCAGCCCGTGATATCCCCACAAGGTCAAATCCCAACTGCTCACCTTGTAGTTTGATTTGTTGACTAAGCTTGTCCCGATCCATACCACCAAGTTACACCTTTTCCGCCATTGCAGGATTTAGGGAAAAAATATTCATGTGTATCATAATTTTGTATTTTATTTTTAATGTAAATTATTATAATTAGTTACAAATGTATTCTGCCTATGGCCCAACGTGTACGATGCTTTTATTGCATGGTTTTTCTGTATGCATGCATTATTCCTATTTCAGCTCAAACGGAATATCCTCCCGGGGAGGATGGATTAAGAGAGCTATTGACACATGTCATGGAAGCAAACCGCTCTGAACGGAGAAAGATCACTTCCGCTTTGGAACCCATTGAAAGAGACTTTGAGAAAGTATTTCAGGGAAGGTTTCTTGTGAAAGCAATTGCCCGACAACACCAGATCATTCGCCAAGGGGGCTATTATTTCGCCCCATTAAGAAAAGAGGAAACCCGCGTGCATTTGTGGGAAACAACTACCGAAGCCTTGCTTTCTTATGAGGGCACCGCGTTGAGCTTTCCCGGCGGCTATAAAGAGCTTGCACCTCACCTTAAGCCTGGGCTTACCCTTTATTACATCAAGTTCACGGAACCCGGCGCAAAATATGGCAGTGCCTTTGATATGCTGATCTATGTAAATGGGCATTGGCGCTATTTTCCTCAACCGTGGCTTCTACTTATCTAAAACACTCAGGGTGAGCGGTTGTCGAAGTCCCTTGCGAGCCATTGATTTGACCGCTTCATTTTCTTCTGCACGTGCCGCACGTTTGTAGGCAACTACTGCAGCATTCCTGTTTCGCAGCAGGTCAAATGCCAGCCCCCTCAGGAAGTCATTATGGGGGTACAGTTCATGGTCTTCCAACTTGGCCAGCCGTGCATAGCGATTGCTCTCATTGAGGTAGGAAAGTGCCTGTTGATAATTATGGTGGTACTGCAGGGCGATGTGCCCTAACAGGTTTGCCGTACGCGCCATGATAATGGTGGTGTACCTAGAGGTACGCGAATCAATATTCTTGGTCTTACTACCAGGAACCTGGTTGTATTTCGATTCCACTGATTTTAAAATGGATTCAGCTTGCTTGAACTTACCCGTATAAATTAACGCCTTGGCAAAATTAACCTTGAACCAGGTATTTTGAGGAAACTGATTGGAAAGTTGTCGGGTCATATCAAGTCCTTTGGCAAACTCATGCAGTTCCTCCAGGTAGATATCGCATAGGTAAAATTTTGCTTCAAATTGGGTGAAGTTGACTGTATTTGCCGCCTGAAGCAGTTCCGTTAGGCCTTTTTCGGCATCTCCATCAGGGAAAAATACCATAAAAGGCTTAACGATGGGGTGTGCTTTTGGATATGCCTCAGCATAGTAGTGGTAAATCCCTGAGCTGAAATAAAACTCAGGGCTTTTTTCTGCATGTTTAAACCCCTCCTTTAGGTGAGGAAGTGCTTTTCGTCCTGTATTAGCGGCGCTGAACAGCTCTCCTTTCAGTATCTGAAGCCGTGCCTTGAATGCGTAGGACATATACTGAAAAAAGCTGTATTCCAGCTCATATCCAGGTTTATTTTCCAGGGGCTCGTTCAGTTCAAGTGCCTGGTCTAATTTTTCTTCGATATATCCATGGTAAGTATCCATGGTTTCAGAAATGTAGGTTTGCCACCAGCGGTTAAATGCCAGTAAAAAGTGAGGGGCCGGGTGTGATGCGTGTGTGGTGGTGAGGCTGGAAAAGGTTTGTTCTGCGCCTTCAAAATTGAGGTTGTAGACCTGTTCAATTCCCTCAAGGGCGACCATGCGAAACTGCTGGTCATTAAAGACCTGAGCTGTTCCGTGTGAAAAAACCAGGAGTCCAAAAAGGGTAAAAATATACTTCACGTTTGTTGCAGGTTTGAGAGCAAGATCATTCCAATGGCTGCTACAGCGAACACCAGTCCCATCCGGTTTCTGGCGTTGTATTTTTCACCATAAACGAAGATGCCAACCAGTGTCGCAAGGAGCAATACACTTACATTATTTACCGGAAAAAACGTAGGTCCTTCAAAAAAATTTAATGCTTTGATAACAAAAAATGCGGAGAAGTAATTGGCAATGCCCAGCAGCAGTCCTGCTGGGAAATTCCTCCAGCTGAAAGGAGCTTTACCGGTCAATACCTGGAAGGTCACAAGTAGAATTCCCAGGGCAGCCGCAGTCCCAAAAAGGAAAACCAGGAAGTCATTTTCGCCCCCTTCTGGACTCGTGTAGGAGGTTTGGTAAACCTTTAACAAGGTATCTACCGTCCCGCTTCCAATGAAGGCGATGACGGCAAGTGTACCGATTTTCCATAAGGGCATTCCTGCTTTTCCCTTATCCAACTTGCCATGGTTAATGAGCCAGACGGCTGCTAATGCAAGGAAAATTCCTGCGCCTTTCCATATCCCAATAAATTCATCATACACCACAAATGAAACCAGAATGGGAATTACAACGGACATTCGGGTGAGCAATGCCACATACCCCAGCCCAATCCACTGGGTGATGTAGCCAATGAGCACAAACATTCCAATGAATAAAGCTCCTTCAATCAACGCCAGAGGAAGGGGGTTCGGGGTAGTGTGAAGAATATTCTGGATAGAGTCAGGAGAAAGAAAGGCCCCCACTCCCACACAGGCAATATAATTCCAACAAATGACTTGTAAGAGGTTGAGCCGAAAGCGATTGATTTCTTTAAAGATAACTCCAAGTACGATAGAACAGGCCACACTTAGCCCCAAAAACACATAGCCCATAAATGAAATATTTCATTTGTATTCACGTTGTTAGATCGTACATTGTCAATTAAATAACAAACTTACGCTGATCTCAATTCCCCCTAAATAAAGAGTCTCCTTAATTTTAGCCGCCTAATGTTAAAGAGAGATGCGCAATGCATCTCTCTTTGCGTTTTGTAAAACCGGGCGTAAGAAAAAATACGTCTTGTTATAAAATCAGGCTGATCACAATAGAGGTAGCCAGCCAAAAAGCAGGTACTACAGTCAGGTAAATCATCCCCAAGAAGGAAAATTTGAGAATGGTCCAGCCCCAATTGTTGCCGTAAAATCCTTTGAGGGCTATAAGAAAATACAGACTACTCCCTAAAATGGGAATTATGAATATGGGTAAAATACTAGCCCCCAGAAAGGCGATCAAGGAGCTTATGGTAAGGGTGACAAACAGGAAGCTATGGGAATGGTACAAAAATGCCATGTGTTCAACCATGTACAC
>JBCDIQ010000176.1:0-11260 GCA_039024295.1 Bacteroidota bacterium
CCAGGAGGCGCTTATCGCACAACCTTCCTCGCATTGGATGAGAACGAAGCACTGAGCAACATGATGACTGCCATTGCGACCCTTTCCAAGTCTGAGCTTGCGGGTGAGCGTGTATTGGTAGCCTGGGATAACAGAGACCAGGAAGATGAGCACTCTTGCTTTGCGGATAACACGCACCGTGACCTTCGCTTGAATTTCTTGGGCATCAAAGAAGTGTATCTCGGAAAGAATGGTGCCAAGATTGGCCCTTCTATTCATGACCTGGTTGAGCAAACTGATGCCAATTTGGCGACTGAAATCATCACCGCCTTAGATAATGCTGAGGACAAAGTGGAAAATACCGCCATTCCTTTTGACTATGCCATCAGCAATGACGGTGAGCGTCCCAAAGTGCGGGATGCTGTCACGGCTCTTCAAGACCTTGGTGATAAATTCGTAACCGGTGGAACAGCCATTGGTGTAACCGTAGGGTCAGAGTTGCCAGAATAATTCATAGAATATTTGTTCAAAGTAGGCAGAAGGGAAACCTTTTGCCTACTTTTATTTCCGCACGAACAATTATGATCTCAATGACTGTTAACTCTGTGTATAAACGCCCCCTCACATTGTTAATTTTGGGTACACTCCTTTCTGCATGTACCAACGATCAGCCCCTCTTGCTGCTATCGCCAGAAGATGGGGAGCATCTTTTAGGTGGCAATACGACCATTATTGACCAAACGCCCAGCGCGTTTTCCTATCAGGCACCTGTCCTGACCAATGACGAAATTCTTCTGTTCTTTACGGGTAATTCCTTGTTCAACCAAAACTGGGTTACTGCTCCCGCCTCTACCACCGCTCGTGATGGTTTGGGGCCTATGTTCAATTCCCGTTCTTGTTCGGGCTGCCATTTCAAAGATGGGCGCGGACGGGCACCGGAATTCGCAGGTGAAAAGAGCACAGGCCTTTTGTTGAGGTTGAGCATTGGGAATGGACCCCATGGAGCTCCTATTCCTGATCCTAACTATGGGGACCAGCTCCAGGATCAGTCTATCCTGACTGTTGATACGGAAGCAGATTTCGAGATTATCTATGAAGAAATCAGGGGGACTTATCCGGATGGAATGCCTTACTCCCTCAGGAAGCCCAATTACCGGATTGTGGAGACGGCTCATGGACCTGTCCGGGCGACCCACATTTCGCCCAGGGTAGCCAATCAAATGATTGGATTAGGGCTGCTGGATGCGATTGACGAAAACACGATGCTCTCCTTTGCTGATGAAAATGACGCAGATGGGGACGGCATCAGTGGTCGGCCTAACTATGTCTGGAACGTGGCAGAACAAGATTTGACCATTGGTAAGTTTGGCTGGAAAGCAAATCAGCCCAACGTGCTCCAACAGGTGGCAGGAGCTTTTGCAGGAGATATTGGCATTACCTCGTCTATTTTTCCTGATGAAAATTGTCCTCCAAACGTAAACTGTGACAGCCTAAAAAATGGTGGCAGTCCTGAAATCACAGACGCTAACCTGAACAAGGTAGCCGTTTATTCAAGTACCCTGGCAGTCCCAGCCCGCCGCAATTGGGAAGACCAGGAAGTATTGATGGGAAGGCAATTGTTCAGGAGCCTCAATTGTGGAGGCTGCCATATTCCTGAAATGGTCACAGGACAGCACCCACAGATCGAAGGATTGTCGTTTCAAACGATTCGTCCTTTCACAGACCTGCTCCTTCATGACATGGGAGAAGGCCTTGCGGATAACAGCCAGGATTTTCTGGCTACTGGAAGAGAATGGCGTACTCCTCCACTATGGGGAATTGGGTTGTTTTACATTGTGAACGGACATACCACTTACCTTCACGACGGACGTGCCCGGAACCTGGAAGAGGCCATTTTGTGGCATGGAGGCGAAGCAGAAAACTCCAAACAGGCATTCATGAACCTCAGTGCCGAGGAACGAGCCCTGGTCATTAAATTTCTCAATACCCTGTAATGAAATACTTCTTTCCACTCACCTTGGGAAGCATCCTGTTGGGGATGCTGCTGTTTACTGCCTGTGACACGGAGGAAGATGATGGACTAGAGGAGGTGGATTTTGCTGCCTTGAGGCAGACGCAACTTACCGATCTGTATGATAATGAAGTGTTGCCCTTGCATGAAGCCTTTGCAGTCAAGGTTGGGGAACTCAATGGCAGTATTACTGATTTTGCAGCTTCACCCAGTACCAGCACGCTGGAAGCTGTTCGGACCCAATGGAAAGAAGTTGCTACACTTTGGAAGGAATGCGAAATGTACAATTTCGGCGAGGTCAACAGAACCTTTATTCATTTCCGTATCCATCGTTGGCCAACAAATGTGAGGATCATTGAAGACTCCCTGCAAAGTACAGGTCAAGTCACAGATGGTTACGCCGAATCATTGGGTTCATCTTCAAAGGGAATTGCTGCAATTGAATACCTTATTTTCAATGGAGATGCCAGCACGAACCTGACACAATTTACCGGATCACAGAAACGAATGGATTTTCTCGTAGAGATTTCTTCCAGCCTAGAAGAAAGTACAGACGAATATGTGGATGCGTGGAAAGCTTATGGCCCTGATTTCTCTGTGGCGGTTCAGTCAGGATTGACAGGAGGTCAAAATTTGGCAGTAAACTCCCTGGTTTCCTGGATAGAGGTAAGCCTGAAGTCTCGAATTAACAGATTAATCGAGGAAGGAGTGGATGAGGCAGAGTCGCCCTACGCCAATGCTTCACGAGAAATGTTGGTTAGCGGGTTTGATGCATGGAAACGTCTGTATTCTGGCGAATATGGCGTGAACGGCACCTATCCTGGATTAGATGATTATCTTATTAGCCTTGAACGAGGAGACCTGGACACTCGGATTCAGGAAGCTATTACAAACTGCGATCAGGCATTTTCAGCCCTGGCAGGCAAAACCCTGACCGAATGGGTCAATGAGGAGGTCGAAAAAGTAAATCAATTGGATGATGCCCTACGGGCTTTATTGGTGCTGGTAAAAGCTGACATGTCCAGTGCAATGAGTGTCACCATTACGCCCAATGCCTCCGACGGCGATTGAGGAAACATTTATGTCCTTGTCAAAGTCCTTTAAATGTCGGAACTTTGTTACATACATGTCTGATTCGCAACAGATACTAAAATCTCATCACCTACGGGCGACTTCTCATCGTCTGGCTATTCTCGATTTTTTCCTGAGGAAAGAGGTAGCCCTTTCCCAACCAGAGCTTGAGCAAGAACTGGCTGGTACGTGTGACCGGGTAACCATTTACCGGACGTTGAGCCACTTCTTGGAAAAGGGAATTGCGCACAAAGTCCTAGATAACGCCGGAGCAATGAAATATGCCCTGTGCCAGCTTGGCTGCGAAGAACAGGAGGCACACGCGCATGACCATGTGCATTTCAAATGCAACAAATGCGGTAAGACCCGGTGTCTTGAGGAAGTGAGCATACCTAACCTCCAGTTACCCGAAGGATTTTATGGAGAGGAAATAAATGTGCTGATCCAGGGAATTTGTCCTGCCTGCGATTAACCCAGCAAATCCACCAAGGCTTCTTTCAAATTAGGGTGCTTAAACTCGTAGCCCCATGAAAGCAATTTATCGGGAACCGCCCCCTGGCCCCCTGTGAGCAGAACGGCCTGTTCTCCCATGAGCATTTTAAGGGCGAATTCAGGCACTTTCATGAATTCCATCACGCCAAGTACTGCCGCCAGCTTTCCTGAAAAAGTCGATTGGTCAACTATCTCTGGGCTGGTGAGATTCACTGGACCGGTTACAGATTCTTTTTCCATGAAAAACCGCATAGCTCCAACGATATCCTCAATGTGTATCCACGGAAAGGGTTGATCACCACCGCCAAACGTGCCGCCAAGGAAAAATTTATAAGGCGTAACCATCTTGGGCAATGCGCCTCCTTCTTTGCCGAGCACCACGCCAATCCTGGGATTTACCGTTCTGATACGGGCTTCATGAGACACCTCCTCCCATTCTTTTGATACTTCTCCCAGAAAATCATTTCCTGCTGGCGTATCTTCTGTCATCCGTCCAGCAGGACTTGCGCCATAATAGCCTACTGCTGAAGCCGAAATGAATAATTTTGGCGGACGAGGACTCTTGTTAATAAACTCTACGCATGCACGGGTTGCATCCACTCGGCTACTCCGAACGAGCTTTTTATAGCTATCTGTCCATCGACTCCCTGCAATGCTGGCACCGGCAAAGTTTACCACCACATCAAATAAGCCGAGGGCCACCGGCATCTTTGTTCCATCCCATTTTCGATAGCTGATGTACCGGTTATTTGAGGTTCGCTCACTACGAGACAAAATCGTTACCTGGTGCTGGTCATTGGTCAAACTTTCTACCAAGTGTGAGCCAATGAATCCGCTGCCGCCGGTTATGAGTACATTCATGTGTGTTTTTTCTCTTCAACTACGCCCGGTAACTACATGTTTGCAAAATTTGTGCTTCGGTTGCCTATTTACCTGAATCATGAAACCGGAGGTTGTGGCTTTCCTGCATTTTTGGCTAATTTTGAGTTTAACCCCTTGCTTACACGTACAAATCCGCCCCCTTAACCCCGATCAATTCCCATTATGAAAAAACTTATTCTAATAATGTGGCTGCTGGTGCTCTCACAGGCGGTCCAGGCCCAAGCTGACGTTAATTTTGATGAAATAGACGAGTACCTTGAACAAACTGTCCAGGATTGGGGCATTCCAGGTATGTCAGTAGCCATTGTAAAAGACGGGAAAATCGTATTCAGCAAAGGGTACGGAGTCAAAGAAGCAGGCAAGAAAGAACGTCCTGACGGCAACACCTTGTACGCCATTGCTTCCAACTCAAAGGCATTCACTTCTGCGGTAATCGCCACCCTGGTGCAGGAGGGAAAACTCAATTGGAACGATAAGGTCAAAACCCACTTACCCTACTTTGAGGTCTACGATCCCAATATTTCCCAAATGGTTACCCTTCGAGACCTGTTAAGTCATCGGGTAGGATTAGGGACTTTCAGTGGAGATATCATGTGGTACCAATCAGATTTTCCCGTGGAAGAAATCATTCGCAGAATCAGGTACGTGCCTCAGGCATTCGAATTCAGGGCGGGGTATGGATATTCAAACCTCATGTTCATTACGGCAGGGGAATTGATCCACCAGGTGACGGGAAAAAGCTATGCCCAAAATGTAAAGGAGCGGCTCCTCACGCCCATTGGCATGGACCGGACCACTTGTGCATTGGATGACCTAGAGAAATTGGGCAATTATGCCAGTCCTCACGCATTGGTGGGGGATTCTGTGAATGTCCCGATTCCCTGGACGAGTTGGGAAAAAATTGCGGCCACAGGTGGGCTTATTTCAAGCGTGAACGATGTGGCCAAATGGATGATCTTCAATATGAACCATGGAATTGTGGGAACAGATACCATTTTGACGCCTGCTTCTCGCAACTTAATGTGGGCACCGCACAACAATTTTGTGGTGAAACACACCACTGAGAGTCCGTATGGCCGGAATTTTAACGGCTATGGCCTAGGCTGGTCTCTTCGGGATTACCACAACCACTTTCAGGTATCCCATACCGGAGGATACGATGGCATGATCACCTCTGTAAATATGCTGCCAGACGAAAAGCTGGGAGTTGTTGTCCTCACCAACGGCATGAAAAGCCCCATAAATGCAGTGACCCATTACATTTATGATCGATTCCTGGGCCGTCCAATGTATGACTGGTCGGCTAACCAGTTGGAAAGAAGGAACAACTGGAGAAAACGCGATCGGCGGATTCCGAACAGAATAAAAGCCCGGATTCCTGATACAAAACCTTCTCTACCCCTGGAAAAATATGCTGGTACGTACTACAGCGATCTCTATGGGAATATTTTTGTAAAGGAACAGGAGGGTAAGCTTTCGCTGGACTTTGAACACTCCGAATTTTTGGACGCCACCTTGGAGCACTGGCATTATGACACCTGGAGAATTACCTGGAAGAGCGAAAATCCCTGGTTCACATTTGGTACCGTCAAGTTCACCACAAATAACGACATGCGGGTAAAAGGCATCGAATTTGACGTCCCCAACGACGACTTTTACTTCGAAGAAATCAACTCCCGAAAGATCGACTGAAACGCAAATGATCTCTTATCCGATCGAAATTGGTGAACTGGCCATCCCAAAATTGATAAATTGGCTTGCAGGTGCCGCCTACAGCAAAGTGATGGTGCTGACAGACACCAACACCTATCGGGATTGTTATCCGCTGTTGAAAGGGCATCTGCCCACGCACGAAGTATTCCAGATTGAGCCAGGAGAACAATACAAAACCTTGGAGACCTGTTCCTTTCTCTGGCAACAAATGACCAAACAGGCTGCTGATCGAAAAGCAGTTCTGCTAAACCTCGGCGGAGGCGTAATTGGAGATATGGGTGGATTTGTGGCAGGTACTTATAAGCGGGGAATTGATTTTGTCCAAATCCCCACCACCCTGCTCTCTCAGGTTGACGCTTCTGTTGGGGGCAAATTGGGCATCGATTTTCAGGGCTATAAAAACCACATCGGGCTGTTTCGTGATCCTCAGGGCGTTTACATTGATCCCGTTTTTTTGAAAACATTGTCCAGGAGGGAACTGCTGAGCGGCTTCGCCGAAGTAATCAAGCACCATTTGATTGCCGACGGGGCGGGTTGGCAGGAGTTGCAATTGTTGAGGGACCCTGAAGAGTGGCCGGTTGCAAAGCTTATTCGACACTCCATTGACATCAAAGCCAAAATTGTATCAGATGACCCGTTTGAAAAGGGGGCCAGAAAGGCCCTGAATTTTGGGCATACCATTGGGCATGCGCTGGAGCGGTTTTTCCTTGCTTCCCCAACGCCTCACCTGCATGGGGAAGCCATTGCTGTCGGTATGGTGGCTGAAAGCTGGATTTCCTGTCAGCAAGGACTGATTGCTGAAGCGGAATTGTCAGCTATTACTTCATTTATCAACATCCTATACCCACCTCTTCGCTGGATGCCAGAAGATGAGGCCACGATTCTGGCTGACATGCTTCAAGACAAAAAAAATGAAGGCGGCACGATCAACTGCACGCTTATCAAAGGTCCTGGAGATTTTGAAATCAATTTTCCCCTGAACCAAGAGGTCGCCTCTGAGGCCCTGGCTTATTACCGAAATGTGTAGCAGTAGCAGTAATTCCCCATTTGGAAAAAATAAGCTGAACTCCTGAGCATACCGCTTACCCTTAGCCAGTGGTAGGATATTGTGCGCTACCGGCTAGCTGAGGTACCGCTTCTACGTAGCTTGTGTCGAAATGGGACCGATTGCTACCAAGGTGTCACCCCTTCCAGGGGTGCTTGAACATGGATATGTTAATGATATAGTCTGCCAAGACAAGTTTTGTGAAAATCAGGATGAGCAATGCACCCTGTACCGCCGTTACCTGAATGGCGTTTTTGTCTCAGGTTAGATATCGGAGGTACATGGTAAAACGGAGGATGGAATTCGAATAGCCAGAAAAGTAAAGGTCAAATTCTTACTTGGAGAGCTACAAATGTCCTGATGATAAACTGCCTTCGAGGCGGTTTCGCTCCGAAGAAGCGAAACCTTTGTAGCACAGGGTTGAGAAAGGTTCAAAGCCCCAGCTGGGCGAACCCTCTCTTTATCGATCATTTATAGCCTAACAAGCCACACGGGAGATGGTGAAACGTATGGCAAAAATCCGATGAACATTCTGACAACCTGGAGGTTTCACTAAGTAATGAAAATTCTGCTTACAGGTGCCACCGGGTACATCGGTCGTAGGTTACTTCCCGTTTTATTGGAAGCAGGCCACTACGTAGTCTGTCTGGTTCGGGACCCGCAACGGCTCGACCTGGACTCCGCCAACTATCCCAATATGGAGGTGGTAAAAGCAGATTTGCTCGACCGGGATTCGCTAAAGGACCTTCCGACAGATATAGATGCAGCTTATTTTTTGGTGCATTCTATGAGCGGAGGTTCCAAGGTGTTTGAGTCCCTTGAGGAACATGCCTCTGTTAACTTTGTGCATTATATCAATCAGACGGATGCCCAGCAAATCATCTACCTCAGTGGTATTGTGAACGATGATTCCCTTTCGCCCCACCTTCGCTCGCGCAAGCAGGTGGAGCATACCCTACGAGAAAGCATCGTTCCGGTAACCGTCTTACGAGCCGCTATAATCATTGGCTCCGGGAGTGCCTCATTTGAGATTATCCGTGATTTAGTTGAAAAGTTACCTGTGATGGTGGCTCCAAAATGGCTGGAAACGCGCTGTCAGCCCATTGCCATCCGAAATGTGCTGGGCTACCTGACGGGGGTGTTGGACCGCGAAGATTTATACAACCGGACCTTTGATATTGGAGGGGCAAGCGTACTTACCTACAAAGAAATTCTGCTGAGCTATGCCAAGGTGCGTGGCTATCGCCGTTGGATCGTGACGTTGCCTGTCCTGAGTCCCAGGTTGTCCAGCTATTGGCTGTATTTCGTTACTTCTACCACTTTTGCCCTTGCCCGGCATTTGGTGGACAGCATGAAAAATGAAGTCGTCGTACAGGATGGGACCATCCGCGAGCTGTTGCCAATGGAACTTTACACCTTTGAGGAGGCAGTGGAGATGGCATTCAAAAAAATTGAGCAGAGCGAGGTTGTTTCCAGCTGGACCGATGCCCTAAGCAGCACCAATATGGACCGAAGGTATTTACAATACATTCGCGTACCACGCTATGGATGCTTCCGGGATGAACAGATTCGCTATTTTGATCGACCAGAAGAAGAAGTGCTGGAAAACATCTGGCAAATCGGGGGCGACCGAGGCTGGTACTACGGCAATTTCCTGTGGAAAATCCGGGGGGTGATGGACAAATTTATTGGTGGGGTTGGGCTGCGTCGTGGTCGAAGAAGCCCTTCTGAATTATTCCCGGGAGATGCCCTGGATTTTTGGCGGGTAATCCTGGCAGATAAGCAACAAAAACGTCTGTTCTTATATGCGGAAATGAAGCTTCCAGGAGAAGCTTGGTTAGAATTTAGCATAGAAAAAGATGAAGAAGGTAAAAAATTCGTACGCCAAACGGCTACTTTTCGTCCTTGGGGATTGATCGGTCGCTTGTATTGGTATGCTGTTCTTCCGCTTCATTACCTGATTTTCCCTGGGATGCTCCGAAACCTGGTTAACGCCATATCTACTCAATCTGCAGAGGAGACCTTGGAAAAGGTAAAGTAGGGTTGCGCTGCATTTTCATCCCAACTTCTCATCAGAATATTGCGTAATTTGAGGCATGGACCTGCAATGGCTACGTCGACTAGTGCGCCAGGGTGAAGGGCAGCACTTGGAATTTAAGCGAAAGCTTCACCATCCAGATAAAATTGCCAAGGAAATGGTCGCCTTCGCCAATACGGAAGGTGGAGGGATTCTGTTGATTGGGGTTGATGACGATGGGACGATTTATGGAATCAAAAATGCAGAAGGAATCGCTTACACCTTCGAAGCTTTTCTGAAAGCCCATTGTAGACCGCCGCTTCCTTATCAACTACATTACATTTCGGTAGATGCTAAACGCAATGTGCTGGTATTCGATGTTGCAGAGGGCAAGCGAAAGCCTTATTTCTCACTGGAAGAGGACCGTAAACTGGCCCATGTGCGGGTCAAGGATATGTCCGTGAAAGCCAGTAAAGAGTTGGTGAAGCTATTGCGGTACCACAATCGACCAAAGGGAGTGAATTTTGAGTATGGGGATCCTGAGCGAAAGTTGCTCCAATACCTGGAAGAGGCTCCATCTGCGACATTAGAGGAGGTTCAGAAGCTGTTAGCACTGCCCAGGCGCATTACTTCAGCGAAGTTGATCACCCTAGTGAGGGCAGGGTTACTCCACCTTCAACCTACCGAACGTGGAGATCGATTTAGCTTGGTAGAAGAAGCTTTTCAACGGTAAAAGTTGTCATACAAACTCAGAAAGTTCCAGCCACCTGTCTGACTTGGCTTCCAGGTCAGATTTTAGTGCCGTCAATTCTTCGCTCCAAGTTGTGAGCTTTTCAAAGTCTGTTTCTCCCGATCCCAGCAACTCGTCCAACTCGGCCTTGCGGGTTTCCATGGCATCAATTTCTGTTTCCAACTGTTCAAATTCCCGCTGTTCCTTGTAGGACAGTTTGGTTTTTTCTCGCTGGCGAGTGGCAGGAGCAGCCTCGGTCACGGGTGTGCTGGGCTGCTTAGGCTTTTCTGCTTCGGCTTGCTGTTCCAACTGCCAACGAGTGTATTGGGAGTAACTCCCCGGAAAATCCTTGATTTTACCATCCCCCTCGAATACCCATAAATGGTCAATCAGACGGTCCATGAAATAGCGGTCGTGGGAAACCACCATCAGGATGCCATCAAAATTCAGCAGGAATTCTTCTAGCCGTTGGAGGGTGATCAAGTCCAGGTCGTTGGTAGGTTCATCCAGGACCAGGAAGTTAGGGTTGGTCATGAGCACCCGTAATAGATGCAGACGCCGTTTTTCCCCTCCGCTCAGGGTTTCCACTCGCTGGTAATGACGGTGACGCGGGAATAGGAAGTACTCCAGCAAGGTCGCTGCAGAGATGGACTCGCTCTTGGTGTAGCTTACCTGCTCAGCTGCTTCGGTAACTACTTCTATGATCCGTTGACCTTCCTTGAATTCTAGGCCAGATTGGCGGTAATACCCGAAATGAATGGTTTCTCCCACCCGAATTTTTCCTGAATCCTGCGCCTCTGTGCCCAACAGCATGTTAATGAAGGTGGTTTTACCCACGCCATTTGGGCCAGCAATGCCGATTCGCTCTCGTTTTTTGAACGTATAGGTGAAATCATCCACGATGTTGACCTCGCCAAATGCCTTGCGCAGTTTCTTGATCTCCATCACATTACCCCCAATCCGCCGACCTTGTACCTGCAGGTTCAGCTGACTGGTATCGCGGAAGTTTCGGGCTTTTTCTCCCAGAGCTGTCGCAGATTCTATCCGTGATTTGGACTTACTGGTTCTGGCCTTCGGAGAGCGGCGCAGCCATTCGAGTTCAGTTTTAAATAAACTGGCGGCCTTTTCCCGTTCCTTGTCTTGGAGCATTTCCCGCTCCATCTTTTTCTCCAGGAAATAGGCATAATTACCTTTGTAGGTGTACAGGCTCCCATTTTCCAGCTCAAAAATTTCGTTGGTGATGCTATCCAAAAAATAGCGGTCGTGAGTTACCAGCAGGAGGCTTTGCTTACTGGTAGAAAGGAAGCCTTCCAGCCATTC
>JBCDIQ010000177.1:0-11220 GCA_039024295.1 Bacteroidota bacterium
CGTTTGTTTTAGCTCTCCTGGCCCGAATGGAGAAGTGATGATTCAACTTAAACAGGGTGCAAGGGAAGTAGAATTCATTGTTTACGAAGGAACATCAAAGTACGTCACTTTCGAAGATGATGAGTTCAATAAGCAGGGAGAATTATCACCTCATTTACTACATGGAATAATCGATTGGATGAATCTATGAAAAAGGGAGCTCCAGTTGGGAAGGACGAAAATCTGCTAAGAAGGGTATACAAAAAGGACAAGCGGTACAGGGACCCTAAGACTGGCAGACCCACCTCAAGAGCATTTGTTCCAAGGCCAAAAGATAATGGAAAGCTCTCGGTAGATATTGAAAAATTGACTACTCCTGAACGCGCAGTTTTAGATCCGCACAAGTTTTTGCTGTATAGATTTTCGTGTAAGATTGTGTATGCGCTAGGGCTCACATGCACTTACGATCCAATTGATACAGGGCAATATACCAATCATGCGTACGCCTTGATCACAGGTTTTGACAAAAATGACGAAAGTGTCCCAGCAATACTTGCAAGAAAGGCAAAGCAAGTATAAGAAACACTTGTTGTTCTACTCATGGCTCATGAAATAAAGCTCGACCGAATTGATGGTCGTTCATTATGATTCTCATCTCATTCCCATTTCCCTCAACCCCAGGAAATGCGTACCTTCGAGCTTGCAAAACCCAGAAGAACCTCTCAACTCCTGAACATTGGCACCCAGTAAATCCCCCGCTAAGTCCAACAAAAAAAAAGAAACGCCCTTGATGACGCAGTATTATGCGATCAAGGCCAAGTATCCGGGTACGTTGCTCCTGTTTCGGGTGGGGGATTTTTATGAAACTTTCGGGCAAGATGCCATTGAAGCGGCGGCTGTGCTGGGCATTGTGCTGACCAAACGGAATAACGGTGCCAGTCAGATCGAACTGGCGGGATTTCCGCATCACTCCCTTGACACCTATCTGCCCAAGCTGGTGCGTGCTGGCAAACGGGTAGCAGTTTGTGACCAGTTGGAGGACCCCAAACAGGCAAAAGGAATTGTAAAACGTGGCGTGACAGAACTGGTCACACCAGGGGTCACCTTCAACGACAAAGTGCTGGAATCCAATGAGCATAATTATTTGGCTTCCGTTCACCTGGCAGATGGGAAACAGCTTGGGGTATCCTTCATGGAAGTTTCTACCGGGGACTTCTTCTGCTTTTCCGGCACCCCTACGTATGTAGAAAAGGTCCTGAATACCTTGCAGCCCTCAGAGATTCTGGTCAATCGCAGGGGCATTCGCAAATTTACGGAGCTATTTGGCGAAAAATTCTACCTTAGCCGGGTGGATGAATGGGTGTACCAGCCGGATTATACTCGAGAAAAATTGTTGGGGCTTTTCGGAACCACCTCTTTAAAGGGGTTTGGCGTGGAAGATGATGTACTCGGAACCATTGCTGCCGGTTCAATTATTCATTACCTCAACCAAAATCAGCAGCACGACCTCGGCCACATTTCCCGAATCTACCCTTTTAATGATTCCGCTTTTGTATGGCTGGACCAATTTACCGTTCGTAACCTGGAGTTGCTTCATCCACTTCATCCGGATGGCACGTCCTTAGTGGAAGTCCTGGACCAGACGGCCAGCCCCATGGGAGCCAGACGACTTCGACAGGGCATCCTTTTTCCCCTGAAAGACCCCACTGCCATTCGCCAGCGACTAGACATGGTAGAGACCTTCATCAAATGGCCAGGGCCAATGGAAGAATTGGGCGAATTGCTTCGGCAGGTAGGAGACCTGGAACGATTGGCCTCCAAAATGGCTACAAGGCGACTTACCCCGCGAGAAGCTGCCTTGCTCCGTGAATCTCTGAAGTTGTTGACTCCTATAAAAAGAGTACTTGATCGATTTGAGTCTGAACCGCTGCACAAAAAGGCGCAGGCGTTTGAATCGGTTGAAGGTATTCTGGGGGTACTAGAACGCTACCTGAAGGAAGAGGTGAGCAGCAACATCAATGAAGGCAATGTCATTCGATCAGGGGTTTCGGAAGAATTGGACGAGCTGCGAAACCTGCGTGACAACAGCAAGGCAGTATTGATCGATATCCAACAACGGGAGGTGCAACGCACAGGTATTACTTCCCTAAAAATTGGCTTCAATAAAGTTTTTGGCTACTACCTCGAAGTCACCAATGCGCATAAAGATAAGGCACCTGCGGAGTGGATTCGCAAACAAACCCTCACGAATGCCGAGCGATACATCACCGAAGAACTCAAGATGTACGAGGATAAAATCCTAAATGCCCAGGAGCGAATCCTAACCCTGGAGATTAAGCTTTATCAAGAATTTCTGGCCCATTTGCAGGCGTACATCATGCCGGTTCAGCATAACGGGAGGTTGATTGGGGAATTGGATATGCTGCTGAGCTTCGCCTTGACTGCAAAACACCGCCAATACGTCAAACCCGACATACTTGAGACAGACGAGCTGGAAATTGAAGCAGGCAGACATCCGGTGATTGAAACGGGCATGCCCCCCGATAATCCGTATGTCCCCAATGACATCCGGTTGGATAACCAGGAGCAGCAAATCATCATCATTACCGGCCCTAACATGGCAGGTAAATCGGCCCTACTGCGTCAGACGGCCTTGATTGTGCTGATGGCTCAGATGGGGAGCTTCGTTCCCGCTGACCGAGCAAAAGTAGGCGTGGTAGATAAAGTGTTCACGCGTGTGGGGGCATCTGACAACATCTCCAGTGGGGAATCTACCTTCATGGTGGAGATGAATGAGACGGCACAAATTGCCAATAACGCTACCAATCGGAGCCTGATTTTGCTGGATGAAATAGGCCGAGGCACTAGCACCTATGATGGCGTTTCCATTGCCTGGGCACTGGTAGAATACCTGCATGAAACCGAACAGTGCCAGGCCAAAACCTTGTTCGCTACCCATTACCACGAGCTCAATGAGTTGGAGAATCGGCTCGAACGGGTACGCAATTTCAATGTATCTGTCCGTGAAGTAGATGGCAGCATCCTCTTTTTGCGCAAGCTCAAGCCTGGCGGAAGCGAGCACAGCTTCGGCATCAATGTGGCCAGCATGGCAGGCATGCCCAAAGCCGTCATCAAACGAGCTGATCAACTACTTCGCCACTTTGAGGCCAATAAAGTCAATGACAAAGAAGCGGCAAAAGCCATCAAGTTTTCCAGCCGCCAGTCAATTCAGTTGAACATGTTTGAGCTAAAAGATGCGGATACCCTGCGAATTCGACAGATATTGGCAGGCGTAGATGTGGACCGAATGACCCCGGTAGAAGCCCTACTCAAGCTCCAGGAGATAAAAGAGGCATTGGTGGAGGATTAACCGGGTGGAGAATCGTTCAAATTGGGAGATTCCTGTTGGTTAGCCCCTTCAGCTTTGCTAATTTCGCCCTGAACAACATTTTCCACACATGAGCCTTCAGACCACCATTGAACAAGCCTGGGAGAACCGTGAGTTGCTCCAGGAAACCGAAGTCCAACACACCATCAGAGAAGTAGTAGCCCAGCTAGATGCGGGTAGCCTGCGATGTGCCGAACCTACCAAGGGCGGCTGGCAAGTAAATGATTGGGTAAAAAAGGCGGTGATCCTGTATTTCCCCATTCAGCAAATGGAAACCATTGAGGTGGGGCCTTACGAGTACCATGACAAGATTCCGTTGAAATCCGGTTATAAGGAAAAAGGCGTTCGCGTAGTTCCTCCCGCTACCGCTAGGTTTGGAGCTTTTCTGGCTCCAGGAGTTATCATGATGCCTTCGTATGTCAATTTGGGGGCTTATGTCGACAGTGGAACGATGGTAGATACCTGGGCCACTGTGGGGAGTTGTGCACAGATTGGCAAAAATGTGCATTTGAGTGGAGGAGTTGGCATCGGAGGGGTATTGGAACCTGTCCAGGCAGCCCCGGTCATCGTTGAGGATGATGCGTTCATTGGCAGTCGCTGTATTGTGGTAGAGGGAGTCCGGGTAGGAAAAGAAGCAGTTTTAGGAGCAAATGTCGTGTTGACCGCTTCCTCACGCATCATTGATGTGTCAGGTGATAAGCCAATTACCTACCGGGGAGAAGTGCCACCTCGCTCTGTGGTTATCCCTGGCACATTACCAAAAGAATTTCCTGCAGGTACGTATCAGGTTCCTTGCGCATTGATTATTGGTCAGCGAAAACCTTCTACCGATAAAAAGACTTCTTTAAATGATGTCTTACGCGATTTTAATGTGAGCGTTTAATGAGGTTCCTCGCACAAGGATGTGAGCACTTAGACTCATTCTAAACTATCTTTGCAAAGCCTATACATTCCCCTCAAATCTGGATTAATGTGTAGTTTTATGACAATATTTTAATGTATTCCGCATATGCCAACCATTAACATAGACGGGAAAGATTACGAATTCGAGGGGAAGCACGGGTTGCTTCAGTTTTGCCTGGACAGTGGGGTAGAGATTCCCTATTTCTGCTACCATCCTGCAATGAGTACCCCTACCAACTGCCGTATGTGCCTGATCGAACTGGGGTTCCATGCCCGTGATCGCGCTACTGGTGAGTTTCAATTTGATGATGATGGTAACCCAGTAGTTAATTGGGGGCGTAAACCTGCGACTTCTTGCAACACCAACATTGGTCCGGGTATGTTTGTGAAAACACATCGAACTTCTGAGGTGATTAAAGACGCCCAGAAAGGGGTGTTGGAATATATGCTGATCAATCATCCATTGGATTGCCCCATATGCGATCAGGCGGGTGAGTGTCCCTTACAAATCTGGACCTATAAATACGGGCCAGAAGGTTCGCGTTTTGAGGTGCAAAAACAGCACAAAGCCAAACGAATTGACCTTGGACCCAATGTGATCATGGACGGAGAGCGGTGCATCAACTGTACCCGTTGTACCCGGTTTACCGAAGAAATCTCTGGTAGCAACCAGCTTTCCATCATCAACCGTGGGGATAAAAACCTGCCAGCTACTGCGCCCGGCGAAGTATTTGACGATCCCTATTCGATGAATACCATCGATATCTGCCCGGTAGGAGCGCTTACCAGTAAGGCACATCGTTTCAAGGCACGGGTATGGGAAATGGTGAATGTGCCGTCTATCGATTTGTGTGACAGCACTGGAACCAACATCGACGTATGGATGCGCGACAATGAGGTGATGCGGATTACTCCTCGTCATAATTCCGAAATCAACGATTATTGGATGCCAGACGCTCACCGTCTGGATGTAGCCAAATACAACGAACACCGCGTATCGGGCGTCAAGCTCAAAGGAGACATTCCCGTGAGCTTTGGAGATGGGTTGCAGCGCGCCGCAGAACTTGTTCAATCACATGAGGGGGAGTACTTCTTATTAGGTTCAGCCTATGCCCCTATGGAAGCCAATTTCATGCTGCAGCAAATGGCATCGAAGCTAGGAGTAGATACCATCTATTACATCCCTCACATTGAAGAAGGCTTTGGAGATGATTGGCTGATCCAGGATGACCGAACGCCTAATGCCGCTGCTTGTGAACTACTGGGTTTTACTGCAATTGAGTTGGAGGATTTGAAAGCAAAACTTGCCGGAGGAGAAATCAACTTCTTATATGCCCTGGAAAATGACCGCTTCTTTGGTCAGATTGGAGAGGAGTTAGCCCAGACCACTGTAATTGCTCATGCCTACCAGCACCAAGCAAGTTTTGAGCAATTTGTCGATGTCCTCCTCCCAGCAGCCATGGCAATTGAAGGTGAAGGTACCTTCATCAACAAAAAAGGCATTCCACAGGTGACAAAGATGGCCCGTCAGATCCGTCAGATGACCCCTGAAATGTGGATGAGGCTTCCCAAAAGCCGCCTGGACAAAAGTGCAGTGGCAATTGACCGTTGGAGAGATTTGGAAAATGTCATGGACGTACTCCCTTCCTGGCAGCTTATTTCTGCGATTTGTACCCTTTTGGGACATGAAGACCTGAAGTTTGCGGAGCACAAGCATATTTTCCCGGTCATGCAACAGGCATACGAAGTGCTGGCAGAGCTTAAGGTTTCTTACAAGGCACCTAAGTCTTCATTTAAGACCTCTCAGTTGGACTACGCGCCAAATTGGTAGGCTTGGTCTGGCTGGTTTTCGTAGGACTCATACGTCCTAACCACAAGAAGTATCCTACTTGCAAGGCAGTAAAAAATGTTCCTGCGGCCCCTAATGCCTGAACAGCTTGCAAAGCAGTAACATTGGTGGTTGCCCACCAAAGGACAGCCATTTGAGTCGCGAAGAAGGCTGCATTCATGCCCATGAATACCCCGAGCTTTCTCCTGATTTCTATTAAGTGAGCCAAAGGATTGGCCACGAGCACCAGCCAAAACCACGGCATTAGCCAGCGGGCATATACACCCGTGGTTAGCCACTCCTCTCCCAGTATCCACCCAAATAATGCCGGGCCAAAGGCGATGACAATTCCACTTGGGATGGCCGCTAGCACCAAAAGTACCACACAACTTTTCCAGGTTAATTGCCAGAGGGAAGTCGGGTGATGGGGAAATAATTCTGCTGCTCGCTGGTAGAATACATTGCCGTAGGCTGCCCCAATCACACCAACTGGCAGGCTAATAACCTTATGGGCCTGCTGGTAAAATCCAGCAACACTGGTGGAAAACAACGACGGCAATACGAGTAAAGGCATTTGCCTGGAAGCAACCTTGAGCCAATTGCTGCCAAGAGAGAATAAGGGAAAATCCCGGTATTGCTGTGCTAACTGAAAATAGTTATGTCCTTCAGCCTCATCAGATTTATCCAATTGGAGATAGGCTACACTTAAACATAGAGCTGCAACTACCTGACCAGCCACAAATCCAATGATCAGGCCCTGAAACCCTATTTCCATCAGACCCAGCACAATGCATAGCACCGCTTGTAAAACTGCTCGAATTACCCTGATTCTGGCCAATAGCTTATAGCGCTTTTCCCGGTTGTGGTACACATACAATGCCTGGTATGTCCCATCACTGATCCAGCTCAATCCAAATAACCCCCACCAGGGAAGCAGTTCTGTTAACCCCAATGTCGGCAGCAGTATCCAACTTAACATCCAGAGAATCGCAGTAATAACGACTGCTAGCCTTAGACAAAGTAATAGCAACCCTCGAGCCTGTTCTTCCTGCTTAGGCAGCATGATCGCATATTCATAGCCTCCATTTACTGCTACTAGACCTACCATGATCATTGCCAGAAATGCCCCCAACAGTCCAAAATCTGAAGGGGTGTACAAGCGTGTAAGAATGGGTACGGCCAGTACGGTCAGCCCACGGGCTACAATGGTGCCTGTCAGCAGGGTGCCAACGTTGCGTGTGAAGTCCGATTTCAGGATCGGGATTCGCATGGCCGAAGGTAGGGGTAAAAGTGGAAGGATTTAGGTTAAATTACCCATAGCCCTACCCCTAACCCGATGATAAATTCGCCTAAAGCTGATTCCTGTTAAGCACGCTAATGATGAGTCGTTTGGTTGTTTCCATCTCATCCGGTTTGCTGTTAGCAACATACAGGGTCAGGGCAGCCAGTGCCTCGTTACTAATGATAGGAGCCTCAGGATGGATAAATAACAATTCATTCCTTTCAAGGAATAACAAAAAGCAGGCAGCGGCTATGCGCTTGTTGCCATCCACAAAAGAATGGTTCTTGGTGATCAGGTAAAGCAGCATAGCCGCTTTCTCCTCTATCGTGGGGTAAAAATCCTGTTCGCCCATTCCCTTGGCAATTTGAGTCACAGAGCCACTAAAACTATCATCTTTTTCTTTCCCAAACACAGCTGAGTCAAATTCCTTTCGCATGGCCTCCACGACTTCGTAGTACTCTTTGATGTCAGGGTATACCGTTCTTCTTTTACTGATGCCTTTCTGGTCTAATGATTCATGATCATAGTCATCCAACAATTCTAGCCCTTTAGCAAAGGTATCCAACCATTCCATCCCTACCTCTTTCGACTTTTGTTCGATGGCCCTGCTCATGATTTGGATACCCGATTTAAGGACTTTTATTTCTTGTTCCTTTTGGGCCAACCTTTGGGCATTCACCACATAGCCTCGCAGAAGTAGCTCTTTTAGGTTGGAAGTTGCCCAAAGGCGGAATTGCGTGCCTTGCTGTGATTTGATACGGTAGCCTACTGATATAATTACATCTAAATTGTAAAACTCTATTTTTCTTTTGACGGATCTGTTGCCCTCCTGACGAACTGTCAAGGAATCCTTGACAGTTGCCAACTTGTTAAGTTCACCTTCTTTGAAACAGTTTTGAATATGTAGACTAATGTTCTGTTTACTTGTTTCAAATAATATAGCCATTTGCTCCTGACTCAGCCACACAGTATCTCCCTCGAATTGAACGGCCAACTCAATTTGGTTTTGATGGTTTTTATAAATTCTGATTTCACTCACGGTGTTCCAAGTTTAGAAATCCATATTAGGTTTAAGCACTGTGTTGAAGGAATAATAAAGTGGGCAGCCTAACCTTTAGGCTCCCTTACTTTCCTAAGGAAAATGTGCTGTTACTTTTTCAAAGTATGTAATAAATAGAATTCTAGTGATTCTCCATTCACCTTAGTCCTTTTAGTGAGTAACTGAAGCATTTAGCAAAAGTATTGACAAATATTATCATCTACTCCTCATTCCAATGATAACTTCGTAATCACAATGAAGTCCTAATTGCTAAAATAAAATTAGCAAAAACAAATAAATATATCAAAAATAATAAAAATAACACCCAATCATCACCCCTTCCTCTTCGGCAGCTCTACCCGAAAAGTGGTCCCCTTCCCTTGTTCGGAAGCCTTCACATAGATTTTTCCTTTGTGGTAATTTTCTACAATACGCTTGGTAAGGCTCAGGCCAAGGCCCCATCCACGCTTTTTGGTGGTGAAGCCAGGCTCAAATACTTTTTTGAAATGCGTCCTAGGAATTCCTTTTCCTGTATCGGTGACATCAATAAACACCCGATCTGCTTGCTCCATGGCGGTGATCACGATCGAACCGCGTTTGTCTTGCAGAGCATCCAAGGCATTTTTGAGCAGATTTTCAATCACCCAGTTGAAAAGCTGAGGATTTACTGATATAGTTTCCTCCTTTGCCAGATGGTTGTTCAGGTGAAGTTTGATATTCCCACTCCTTGTCATCCGCTTTTCGAGGTACTTTGCCGAACGCTCTAACAGGTCATGTAACCGCATATCCAGCAACTCCGGCTTGGAGCCGATTTTGGAGAATCGTTCAGCGATGTCTTCAAGTCGCTTTACATCCTGCTCCATTTCCAGGATCATGCCGTGATTTTCAGGCTGGTCCTCCAGGTTAAGCCGAAGCAACTCTGTCCATGCCATCAAACTTGAGACTGGGGTACCCAGTTGGTGCGCCGTTTCCTTTGCAAGTCCCACCCATACGCGGTTTTGTTCACTCCGCTTGGCAGCAGCAAACCCAATCATGACCATGGCAATAAAAACCCCTGCCACCAATAACTGGATCACAGGAAACCATTTGAGCTGCTGCAAAAGCTGGGATTCCCCGAAATAGATGTAGAGCACCTGCCCGGTAGTATATTCCACACGGATACCCGGACGAACTGCCTTGAAATCCTTGATTAGTTCACCTACCCTCACATTAAATGCATCACCGCTAATGGCATCCAGCCCCAAATTGGCTCCATCAAGGAAGGTATCTTCCTCGTCGGTCATAATCCAGGGGATTTTATTATCTGCCTTGATGATGTCAAAAATGAAGGTCTGAGCCTCCTGAGCGAATTTTGCTTCCTCCCCAGGTCCCGTCCCTGCATTACCGGTTAGGTCAATCGCCTTCGCTTTAAGCTCCATAGTGAGCTGCTCCTTCTCAGCCAGTTGGCTGGCCAAATAATTGGAGTACAGAAGCGACCCACTGAGGATAAATAAAGCGACCCCATAGGTTAACAATCGACCAAAAGACTGGGTTTGAAGAGAGAGCATGTGGGTAAAGATACAAAAGCAAAGTGGGCAAATAAGGACAAATAATTCACCCTGTATGACAAAAGTCATGTTGCAGAACCTGCGATTCTCATCTGAGTTTCGTTAGATAAATGGTTTAATTCGTAATTCCTGTAACAAACACCTCGTGTAATATAGTTATTTGGAATCGTTCTAATTTAGGCTTTATCTGCGCATTTTGCCAACCACAAAGGTATCTTTGCGTGTTCATATGTAGAAAAATGTATATAGTGTAGTCCGAATGTCGATGCTGCGAACTCCATTTAAAGCGATCAGTCTTTCCTTCAAAAGTGCTCCTGTAGAAATCAGAGAGCTTATCTACCTACCTGAAGAGGTATGTAAATCCCTCTTGCGACAAGTTCGTGAGGTGTTGGGAATTGAGGAAGCATTGATTTTTTCTACCTGTAACCGCACCGAAGTATATTATGTATCTGAGGAAGATCACACCGACGAGTTGATCAAATTATTGTGTATTGCCAAGGGAATAGAAAAACCCCTGTCGCATAAAAAATATTTCCGCTGTTTTTCTGAAGACCAGGATGCGATCAATTACCTTTTTGAAGTATCCATGGGCTTGGAGTCAAACGTTTTGGGCGACCTTCAGATTTCCAGTCAGGTAAAAAATGCGTATGCCTGGTCACATGAGCTGGGCATGGCAGGCGCGTTTCTTCATCGGTTAATGCACACCATTTTCCACACCAACAAAAGGGTCCAGCAAGAAACTCCCTTCAGAGATGGAGCGGCCTCTGTAAGCTACGCTAGTGCTGAGCTTGCTTCTGAGCTTGTAAATGGGATCCTGAACCCCACAGCCCTTGTGATTGGTTTGGGAGAAATGGGACGCGACGTAGCCAAGAATTTGGACCTGGACGCTTTTGCGCGAGTAGATTTGTGCAACCGCACCCGAAGCAAAGCAGAAGAGCTGGCCCTTGAAATTGGTGTCGGTGTGGTAAGCTTTGAACAAGTATTTGAAAGGCTCCATACTTATGACGTGGTGATATCTGCCGTTACAGCAGAACAGCCCATGTTTACGTGTCCCATGTTCGAAGAGAATCATCCGGGCATGCAGTTTGTGCTGGATCTCTCCATGCCTCGCAGCATCGCCGCTGATGTAGAAGAGCTGTCACATGTGGTACTCTACAATGTGGATGACATTCATTCACGCACCAACCAAGTGATGCAGCGCAGGGAAGCAGCTATTCCTCAGGTGAAATCCATTATTCAAGAAGAAGTAATCGC
>JBCDIQ010000178.1:0-11207 GCA_039024295.1 Bacteroidota bacterium
CAACACTGGCGCCTCCACCTTTTTTTTTTATTTGCTGTTTATTTAATTTGCTTCACAAATCATCTTCAATTTGTCATTTTTTCATTTATAGTCCCCATACCCCACAGTAATTTTTTTTGTATTGTTCTTAAAAAACACGACCGGGTGCTCGTGTGGGCCTAACAGCACCTCCTTCACCACTTTTTCTCCCTCTGTTTCCTGTTCCTGAAGGACCTGATCTGCTCCGGGGTGGGGTACTGGCCGCTGGGTAAGGTAATGCCCGTAAAGCGGCTCATCGAATACCTTTGTATCAGGCCGCTGGGCAAAGCTGTACATAAATGCAGTGGAAACATTCCGGGGGCTGGCCCAAAGGTTGATACGGAGGGGGTTCATGAACTATTCGGTTTGTGTGACCAAAGTTAGAAAGGATTCAGGAAATTTATGAAGCTCGATATGCGAATGTAAGTATATCATATCCAACAAACTTAAACCCCTCATAATATTCCCCTAACACAGCTCCTGTATGTTGTTATAGATGAAACTGCATATGTCCCATGTGGCTGCTTTAGTGCTGGTCCTTCTGGCCACTTCTTACTGTGGTGCTCCTCAGCGGGAGGGCATGATCCAGGTTAAGGGATCAGATACAGAGGTGAACCTTGCGCTGGCCCTTGCAGAAACTTACATGGCTGATAATGAGCAGGCTTCAATTGCAGTAACGGGAGGAGGCTCAGGAACGGGCATTGCCGCCTTGATCAACGGCAAAACGGATATTGCCAATTCTTCACGCGAAATAGGAAGGGAGGAATTGGATATGGCAAAGGAAAGAGGAATCGATCCTAAAGCAATCATTTTTGCTCAAGACGGACTTGCGCTCGTGGTGCATCCAAGCTTACCGATTGATAGCCTGAGCCTGGATCAGCTTGCAGCTATTTTCTCTGGAGAAGTGACCCATTGGTCTGAGCTGGGAGGTCCCAATAAAGAGATTTCAGTCTATGGCCGTCAATCCAATTCGGGCACCTACCTCTATTTTCGGGATGAGATCGTGAAGGGGGAATATGGGTCGGGGACAAAGGCCATGAATGGTACAGCACAGATTGTGGAAGCCATCAAGCAAGATCCTGCTGCCATTGGCTATGTGGGCATTGGCTATATCGCAGATAAGAATGGGGTGTTGAGCCCTGGGTTAAAAGCCTTGTCTATATGCCCCAATGACACGTCCGTTGCAGTGAGCCCCTTGAAAAAATCAGCCATACAAGATGGCAGCTATCCCATTACCCGTCCGCTCTATCAGTATACAAATGGAAAGCCTACGGGTACCTTGTTGGCATTTATCCTATACGAACTGGGAGAAGAAGGTCAACGAATTGTAGCGGAAAATGGCTACTACGAAATCAATGAAGCCCACAAACAGCACAATGCCAGTATCCTGGATACGTTGCCTTAACCGCACAACCCGAACTTATGCCTAGCCAAACCAAAGCGCGTAAATCTCTTCAAACCAATTCCCGTAGCGGTTGGCAGGATAAGGTCGTAGCTGGGCTATTTCGAGCCGCAGGCTTGAGTACTGTGTTAATTCTTTTGGGAATTTTCCTGATGCTAACCATCAATGGCATTCAGGCATTTGCAGATATTTCCCTAAAGGACTTTTTCTTCGGAAGTCTGTGGAATCCCTCCGCTTATGGCGAACCTTCTTATGGAATAGGAGCCATGCTGGTGAGTACCTTTATGGTAACCTTGGGCTCAATGGTCATTGCCGTACCGTTGGGGATTGGTACGGCAGCTTATCTTTCGGAGGTGGCACCCGCCCGTGTGCGAGAGATACTTAAACCCATGATCGAGATGCTGGCAGGCATTCCCTCCGTTGCTATTGGGTTTCTGGGAATTGTATTGGTCGGGCCCATCATTGCCCGCACCTTTGGGCTTTCGAATGGCCTCAACGCGCTGAATGGTTCCATTCTGTTGGCCATCATGGCACTGCCTACCATTATCAGCGTGGCGGAGGATGCCATTCGTTCGGTTCCACATACCTACAAAGAAGGATCACTTGCACTTGGTGCCACCAAATGGACAACCCTGGTACGTGTCACCTTGCCAGCTTGTACCTCTGGACTCATCGCCGCTGTTGTGCTCGGGATGGGCCGGGCTATCGGAGAAACCATGACGGTTTTGATGGCCACAGGTAACGCTCCGGCCATGCCCAATGGGTTTTTTGACCCTGTTCGGACCATCACTGCGACCATTGCAATTGAATTGGGGGAAGTGCCCTATGGTAGCACCCATTACTATAGCCTGTTCGCCATTGGTACGGTGCTGTTCCTGATTAGCCTGGCGGTAAACCTCATCGCAGAACGAATTGCTGCCCACTATCGCTCCCAGCACTCATGAAACAGCGAAACCTACAACAACTGATTGGGATTGGAAGCCTGTTTCTGGCAACCTTTATAGTAATTTCATTTTTGGGGATTATCCTCTGGGACATTTTGAGCAAAGGAGCAGGAGCTGTTTCCTGGGAGTTCCTATCAGACGTTCCCCGAAAAGGCATGACAGAAGGGGGCATTTTTCCTGCGATTATTGGGACAGCCATTTTGACCCTTCTGACGGCGCTGTTTTCTATCCCACTGGGCGTTGCGGCGGCAGTTTACCTGAGTGAATATGCTGATGACACTTGGCTAACCCGCCTGATTCGCGCCGCCATTCGCAACCTCGCAGGAGTTCCCTCTATCATTTATGGCTTGTTTGGCGTTGCCATTTTCGTTCAGGCCATGTCACTGGATACTTCCCTGATAGCGTCGGGACTAACGTTGGGCCTGCTAACGCTTCCCTACATTGTCACCACATCGGAGGAAGCGTTAAGAAACGTGCCACAAGCATTTCGCGAGGGATCTCTTGCGTTGGGAGCCACCAAATGGCAAACCATTCGGTCAGTGGTCCTGCCTCCTGCCCTGCCCGGAATCTTGACGGGTTCCATTTTGGGGCTTTCTCGTGCAGCTGGCGAAACGGCTCCTATCCTGTTTACAGGTGTTGCCTTTTACCTTCGGTACCTGCCGACTTCTGTTTATGACCAATTCATGGCATTGCCCTACCACCTGTACATCCTTTCCACTCAGCACCACGCCATTGAGCAGGTGCGACCGCTAGCTTATGGCACGGCCCTGGTCCTGATCAGCCTCATTTTTCTGTTAAATCTGGTGGCTTTTTGGCTTCGTGCAAATTACCGTCAATCCTACTAATCCCGCTTTCATGAAGTTGCAAGCACGTGACATCCGCTTATCTTTTGGTGCCAAAGAAGTGCTCAAAGGCATTGACCTGGATATCCCTGAAAAGCAGATCGTAGCCCTTATTGGTCCTTCGGGTTGCGGTAAATCCACTCTCCTTCGCTGCATGAATCGGATGCATGACTTGGTCCCAGTTGCAAAAGTTACCGGTGATATTTTGTTAGACGGAGAAAGCGTTTATGGACCACAAGTGGATGTAGTCGAGGTTAGGCGGAGAATCGGAATGGTGTTCCAAAAGCCCAACCCTTTCCCAAAATCTATCACTGACAACGTAGCTTATGGCCTAAAAATGAACGGTAATTGGAGTGCTGCCCAAATTCGCGAGCGAGTGGAAGAAAGCCTGCGCGGAAGCGGACTATGGGAAGAGGTGAAAGACCAGCTCGATCAGTCTGCATTATCTCTATCCGGCGGGCAGCAGCAGCGATTGTGCATCGCCCGTACGGTAGCCGTACGTCCAGAAGTTATCTTAATGGACGAGCCTTGCTCGGCACTAGACCCCATCAGTACCGCTAGGGTGGAGGAGCTGATGCTGGAACTGAAGAAGGAATTTACCATTGTGATTGTCACCCATAATATGCAACAGGCCCAGCGCGTGGCGGATAAAACGGCCTTTATGTACCTGGGAGAAGTCATTGAGTACCGAGATACTGCGTCGCTTTTTGCCAGCCCTGAGGAGGAATTGACTCAAAACTATTTGGAGGGGAGTTTTGGATGATTTTCTCATTTAGCTGTCATTTTTATGATTTTTGGTAGCTTTTTGGATTTATTTGCTATATTTATTGGTAATTATGGCAAAAAAACTCTGTCTAATGCTTCTTCCAAACCTGATGAAGGCAACAGTTTTGACAAAATTTTCAAGGAGAACATAGAAGAGATTTTGGAGAAACTGCTGCAAAGACTTCTTGCGCCTGACCTAAAAATCATTGATCGCTTGACCGAAAAACGACAAACTACTATTGAACGGGAGGTGGATTTTCTAGCGAAGGCACGGATTGAGGGAAAAATCGTGCTGCTTCACGTAGAGTTTCAATCAACTCCAGAAAAAGACATGCTGCACCGATTTGCGGAGTATCATGGAATTTTATTTCGCAAGTTCAAGATGCCCATTAAACATGTGATGTTTTATGTGGGAGACAAACCCTTCCGGGGACCAAATCGTATAACCGAAGACGGAAAATTCGAGGGGATGGAGGTATTTTCTGTGGTGGAGCAAGACTATGAATCCTTCCTGAATTCTTCCATTCCGGCTGAAATCATTTTTGCGATTTTGGGGGATTTGAAGGAAGCACAGCCCCAAGCAGTATTTAGCCGGATATATGAGCAATTGAAGGGCCTTCCTTTGGATGAAGCCACGATGAGAAAGTATCTTTCTCAGTTGGGGATGCTCTCAAAGTTACGTAAATTACATAAAGTCTTTATTTCAACGAAAAACGATATGCCGATCATTTATGACATAACCCAAGACGAAATGTACCTGAAAGGTATGGAGAAAGGAGTGGAGAAGGGGATGAAAAAAGGTAAGTCCGAAGAACACTATAAAATGATTCGTCGAGGCATGAAGCAAGGCCTTCAAGTAG
Organism: Bacteroidota bacterium; assembly: GCA_039024295.1. GTDB lineage: Bacteria > Bacteroidota > Bacteroidia > J057 > J057 > JBCDIQ01. Next base: position 4,832 of record JBCDIQ010000178.1, read on the forward strand.
AACTACTGAGTATCCTCACCAATCTCCCAGTTGAGCAGGTAAAGGCAATTCTGATAAAGATTCAGGAAGAGGATAAATGAAAAGCTTTCTTCTCAACGAAAAACGATATGCCGATCATTTATGACATAACCCAAGACGAAATGTACCTGAAGGGAATAGAAAAAGGCTTTAAGAAAGGCGAAGCTGAAGGTGAATTAAAAGGTGCAGAAAAAACCCGTGAAAAGGAAATCTATGAAATCATCCGTGTAGGTCATGAACAAGGATTAGCCTTACCATTATTAACTCAGATCGCCCGAATAAAAATTGAAGAAGCCCAAAAGGTGCTGAAAAAGGTATTAGAAGGCCGAAAAAAGAAAGGGCCTTCTTAAGGCTACTTACCAATATGATCATCCCCTATGCTTTAAGTCAAATAAAATCTGACAAAAAGCTCCCACCAGCGAAAGTGTATGAGCAGCACCAAAGCCTTCGTCGTTTTGGCGTAAAAATTAGAAAGGAAAAGGAGGCAGATAAGGTTGATTTACACCTGAAAATGGGCCAGCAACTGGATCAAACCCTCAAACAGGGCTTCGTACAATTGGACTATCGCCAGCGGCAAATCCATCAGGCTTTGCTGAGTCAGACAGATGTGATCCAAACGGGTTTTGATACGGTAGAAATAGCTTTAAAAAGGGGATTTTCTGAGACCCAAAAGCAACTGGAGGAAGTGACCCAAAGCGTTGAGCAGGTGGGAGAAATTGTACTTAAGACAGGAGAGGAACTGGCAGACGGCATTGCGGGGCTAACCGCAAGCTTCGACATGGGAATGGTACAGGTGATGTCCCAGTTTGAGCTTCAGCGTTCGGAAATAAAAGCTGGATTTCAGGCCCTACAGGAGGTGTTGGAAAACAGCCGGAAGACAGAAGCGCGTGAGCGCTACCTGGATGGTAAGCAGAGCTACGAGCAATTTCTCCAGCATCCAGAAGAGCGACAATTACTCCTGGATGCCCGAGACTATTTATCCCAAAGCCTGGAGCAGTATAGAGGGAATCCCTTTTGCCATTTATACCTTGGGCATGTCTACCAGGAGCCGGGAGGAGAATTTGATGCGGCCAAAGCTCAGGAGCATTACCAGCTATGTGCGACCTATTCAAAGGCATTGGATAACCGTAAATTAGCTGCCTTAGGGTATTTTCTCGCTGCGTGGATGAGTTATGTCCAGGGAAACGTACAAGAAGCAATCCCGCTGGGAGAGTTTGCCTTAGCCTATGATCCCGAAGGCCTGCCTGAAAATGTATACAACTTGGCAAAGTACCACGCCTATCTTCGACAGCCGGAAGAATCGTTAATATACCTCGACAAGGCGGTTCAGCGATTCGATCCACAGTATACCCTGAAAGCCAGTCTGGATGCCGATTTCAATCCCATTAAACCTGAATTGGATCAATACTTCCTGAAAATCCGTAACCAGGAAGCACAGAAATGGCACCAACGATTGGATCAACTGGGAATTTCTCCTCAACTTCCTGCCGAATGAGCGAATTTGATGTACATACAATTCGTGACCCTGAGTTTAGGCAACAGATAGAACAAAAAATTGCCGAAGTAGCGGCTGTCCAGAAAAGAAATAAGTTTTTGACTTATACCGAAAACGAGCCATTACTCGATGAGTTGGAAGCGTTGATCAAAGCAAATAGCGAGGCATACCAAGAGGCATACTTGCAGCCCAAGAAGGACCTGGAGGCGGTCCAGGCAGAACTGGAAAGACGAAAAAGCGCCATTCATCCATTGGATTTTCAATCGCTCAATGACTTCATCGCCCAGATAAAACACCTACTGGATCAGCCTGAATATGCCACCAACCGGAAAGCCATTCCCTCGCTAACCTCCTTAAAAGAGCAGCTTGAAAAAGCCACTGTCCGTTACAGCCATGCTCGGCAGCAACTCGCAGAAAGAAAAGACCGACTTAAAGCAGTCCAGGGCCTTATTTGGGGAGAACAGTTTGATAGGTGGGAGCAAGGGCTAGAAGAGTTTCAAGCAGCAGTTAACGGTGCCTCGCAATTACCCTCAAAACTACCACTTGAAGAAAAGGAGTTAATGGCTGCCCAGGAAGAAAGGTCGCTTGAGGTAAATACTTTTAAGCAAACTTTACCTCCAACATCACCCTACATTCAGCAAGTGGAGGCTACAACGGGTACCTACTTGAAAAAAGAGACCTTCCTCCAACTGAAACAGAACATTGAAGCTGATCTGGCAAAGGCTAAGCGGAAACGAATGCAGATAAGGGTACTGGCCCTGGTGCTCGTATTTGTTTGTGCGACTGCTGCACCTTTTGCCTGGCAATATTTCCAAGAAGCAAATCGATGGGAAACCGCAAGCTCAACCGGCACCTACGAGGCATATGAAGCCTATGTTGATGCTTATCCCGCTGGGAAGTACACAGCCCAGGCTCGTGAAGCCATGCTTGCCTTGCCCGCTGGCCGATTGAAAGAGGTGATGCTTGCAGACGGTTCTACCTATGTATATGAGGGAGAACTCTTAGCAGGAATTCCTCATGGTCAGGGAATGGCTGATTTTGAGGACGGGCGAACCTTTCAGGGAAATTGGGAGCAGGGGCAATTTGCTGGCCAGGGCAGACTTACGGTTCCTGAGCAATATGAAGACCAAGGGAACTTTTCCCAAAACCTTCCCGAGGGAAATGGCTTAATGAAATGGAATGATGGCAGGTCTTACTCTGGAGATTGGAAAAAGGGTTTGCCTGATGGACAAGGAATTTATTTACTAGCTGATGGAAGTCAATACACGGGTGCCTGGAAATCGGGTGTGCCTGATGGGAATGGTGCTTTTTTCGCGGAAAGAAATCAGAATTATCGGTTAAGTCCAAACGGCGATAAGGGCAAACCTCTAGTTTGGACTGCTGGCAGTCGCTACAATGGCAATTTGAAAAACGGTATCCCCGAAGGCCAAGGCATCATGAGTTGGGCAGATGGAAGGACCTATAACGGTACCTGGAAAGCGGGCAAGCCGTCCGGAAAAGGATTCATGAATTGGTCAGATGGGCGCACTTACAGCGGTGAATGGCAAGCTGGGAAGCGACATGGAAAAGGTATACTCTCATGGTCAGACCGTAGCCGATTTGCTGGCACGTGGCAGGAGGATACATTTTCGGGAAAAGGAACCTTTACCTCCCGGTTAAGGGAAACTTTCGAAGGAAATTGGTACGGCACCCCTGAAAAAGTGGTGCGAAAAGATGGTGAAGGAGCCCTTATGGATTCTGGCGTATTTAGGAACGGTCTTTACATAACAGACTAGCTGCTAGCAAAACGCGTGCAGTTCCTGGTACAGACGACACATAGGAAGGCCCATTACGTTGTAGTAATCTCCTTCAATGTGGGATACCCCAATCAGGCCAAGCCATTCCTGTATACCGTATCCACCTGCCTTGTCAAATGGCTCGTATTTTTCTACGTAATACCGGATTTCAGCGTCATCCAGGGTGCGGAACTTGACCCGTGTTTCCTCTGAAAAGCTGCGGAATTTCCCTTTGTGAAAAATGGTAACCCCTGTTACCACCAAGTGGTGGGTGCCTGAAAGCTGCTTGAGCATGTCAAACGCCTCATCAGCATTGGTCGGCTTCTCCAAACGTTGGTTTTTTAGGCCTACTATGGTGTCGGCGGTGATTACCACATGCTTAGATGCCAGGTCATTATAGGCTTTAGCTTTATTTTCTGAAATAAGAACAGCCACTGCACGTGGGTGCAGGTCATCTGGGGCGTATTCGTTGACATCCCGTGCAATGACTTCAAATTCGAAGCCGGCATCACGGAGTATTTGGGCTCTTCTCGGTGACTGAGAAGCGAGAATCAAAGGAGCTTTTAATTTCATGATCGTCAATTGAGGCAAAAACCAATCCCGAAACCACTTTGGGATAAAAATAGGTAGATTTTTGCGGCATTTTATATCCAGTGGAACAAACTTCCAGCATCTGTTCCACACTTACTTCATTCATGATGAAGGAGCAGGCTGCCTGACTGGTATTTACGTCTTTTACGGCATTTGAGTAGCCTTTTTCATACATAATTTCCTGTGAATGGGGTTGATCCTCATAAGGGATCCCCAAAATCCGGTCAAACACCAGCATATGCAGCAGGGTGTAATCCAATTGTTTGAGCACATCAGGCAAATCCGCCTCACCCAAGGCTTCCCAGGGGGACATTTTAAGGCGCATGATCCACCGCCTTCCCAGGGTGACTAGGCCAAAGGCATGTTTCTGGCCTTTCAATAAATCAAAGAGCGGTTTACGACTCCTTGAGACATCTTCCAGGTCAAAATATTGCTGTAATTGCTCCCGAAGAATGGGAATGTCCAGCTTCTCCGCAGGCTTATATACCCGATGGATTGGCAAAATGCGTAAATCATCTGCCGCCATATTGGTCAGGTACATCATGTGGAAATTCTCCCATGATTGCGGGTTATGAGCCTCCCCGTTTTCCTGTCGTTTCTGACTAAATACCCTTGAACTTTCCAGGCGGTGATGACCATCTGCCAGGTAAACAGGTTGTTCCGCTATTTTTTCCAGGAAAGGCCCTATATCTTTGGGGTCCTGTATAATTGCCAATTTATTTATTACCCCTTGGTAATCAATATATTCATACAGCGGATGCTCCATGTAACGGTCCATAATGGCTTCCAGCTCAAAACTGGCATCCTGATACAATCCGTGGGTGGGGGATACATTTAGCTTGGTTTTTTCCAATAATGCAATCCGGTCATTTACGGAATGTATCAGGGTATTTTCGTGCAGTATGATGTTCTCCTTCCGAGGGTTGATCATGCAGATAAACCCTTTTCTGGTGTACCCTTTCCGCTGGCCAAACAGGCTAAATTGCTGGTAATACACATAAATCCCAGGAATCGGGTCCAACCGGATTACCTTTTCCTTTTTCCATGCATTAAGTTTCGTTTGTGCCTCCTCATGAGATCGTGGAACGGATAAATGGATTGAATTATTGGGGATGGCATAGAGCTGTTCTAACTGCTCCGGGCGAACGACATCAAATAGCGGGGAAAATTTGAGGTTGATGTCGTGTACTTTTTCAGGATTGTATCGCCAAGCACGAAACGGCCTTATTTCTGCCATGCGGCAAAGATAGAGAAGTTTTGGTGAATTTTATTTATCTTCAAAATACCCTAAAAATCGATGAAAAGGATTTTCAGCTTCATCGAAATTATTTAGCATTATACCCATGAACACCTATCGAATCATTTTTATCAGCTGGTTGATCGCACTTTCCCATTTGTGTAACTATACCCTGAATGCCCAATGTCTGCCCCAGCAAGACAATCCCGACCTGATTCTCAATCAGAATAACGAGACAGAATTTGAATTCAAACAGCCGCTTGCAGCCACTCCACCTGCACCTGCACCAGGCATTGAGTTTGAACCCTTTTGGTCGTTTTTCTGGGAATTTGGAGACGGAACTTTTGCCCGATACAATCGAGTAGATTCAACCCTGACTCACGCATTTTTGCCCAATGGTGAATTTAATGCGCGGAGTATCGTTGGCCCAATTTATAGCCAGGTACAGCACCCCCCTGTTGATCGGGTAGTGGTTACAACTGGCGGGGCTGGATCTCCTCCCACCATTATGCCCCCAATATTACCTGCTTCGAACATCAGCCAGGACGATTTAAGGGTTGGTGCCCATTGGGAAGGTACCGTAATGACGGGAGACCAACTGGTGGCAATTGTTACCACCAGACAACAGGGTACCACAGGCCATCTTTCCTTTTTTTACAATAGTAACAAAGTGGGGTTATGTCCCGGAACCACCATTTCTGATTACAACGGAGAAGAACTTATTTCCGAAGCAGAACTGCCAGAATCAGCTCAGGGACACCTGGGCTATTTTGAGGGGAACTACGGGTTGAATGAAGCAATTCATATGGAATTGCCTCCTCAAAGAAGGCTAGGAGAACAGCATGTATTTATTGACCTCAAGGTCACTGAATTTTTAGAAGATTCAGATGATGAGGTCATTTACTTAGCGGCAGTGTATTATGACCCTATACTTGAAGTGCCAGATACCTTTGTCTTTGCTACTGGAATCGGCAACGTTCGAGACCCTAATATTATGTGGCCGGAGCCCAATTACATTAAGCCTGAGGTCGCTAATCAGCGAATTAATTATTCAATTAAGTTCCAGAATGTGGGCAACGCAGCGACGAGTACCATAAAGGTGCGTGCAGAAATGGATTCTGCCCTATTGGGTGATATACAGTCTGGTGAGGCGGTACTTGCAAACCAACCCATGGGGGTAATTGCCCCTGATGGGCTTGAGGCAGGACTCAACGGTAAATTTTATGTGACTTGGACATTCAATTTTCCCCTTCCGGGCAC
>JBCDIQ010000179.1:0-11166 GCA_039024295.1 Bacteroidota bacterium
AGCCGTTTCAGGTGGTTTATTCCCTGTATCAACATGAATATTTGGGAACCCTGCTATCGGCTCATGTCCTTGAGGTAATGCCTTCAGGGGATTTGAGTCTTGGTCACCAGGGACTTTACCCGGATAACATAGAGCAGTTTGCTGCCGGTGTAGATGAAACGGACAAAGCCCTTGTAAAGCTGCTCGCCTCTATCATTCCCAAGTACATTATTAAAAAATATGGAAAGGGCAGTCGAAACGTACTTGAATTCTTTACCAAGAAGTATACAGGAGAACTGAAGAAAATGGTAGAGAAGCATGTACAACGGCAAATGGCCAAAGCCCTCCCTTTGTTGAGGGACAGAAAATTGTTCATCATGGGGAAGGACGAATACCCTGCTTTCAAACGGGTAGAAGTCCTGGACGAAAAAGCTTCCATTCTTTTTCATGTGTACCGAAATGAGGATGGAACGGTGTACTTTCCCACCATCAAATTAGGCAATGACCCGATTCGCCTTGAAAAGCAAAGGGACGAAGATGGCTTGTTGATGCCCTGCCTGGAGCCTGCCTGGATGTTGGTGGATAATCAGTTGTTCACCTTCAAAATTGATATAGAAGGCAAAAAGCTTTTGCCCTTTGTCAAGAAAGCCAAGGCCAATCCGTTTCGGAGAGCAAAAATTGAGGTGCCCCAAAACCGGGAAGCGGAATACTACCAGAAGTTCGTCAGCCAATTGGTGGAGCGGTATAAAATCCACTCCAAAGGATTCGAGATTGAAGAGGTGAAGGCAAAACCCGAGTTTGTATTGGCGGTGAAGGAAAAGGACAATGACTACGTGTCGTTCGAGCCGGAAGTGGTGTACGACCGGTTCCGGTTCCCGATAAATGGAGGGAGTCGGTATAAAGCCATTCTGGAAAACCAGCAAACCCCAGAGCCTTTCAAATTCTTCAAGATCAAGCGGGACGAAGGTGCTGAGGCTGAAATACGCAGCCTGATCGCAGGACTGAAACCTACCCCCCAGCAAATGGATGGATGGTTTCTGCGACGTGAGGAAGGGCTTGCCTGGCTGGCATCCAATGGAACCACACTTGAAAAAGGAGGGATTCAGGTGGAGCAAACGGGCGAATTGCCCCAAATCAACCTGGAAGAACCGGAAGTCGTTCTTGAGACTTCTGAAGAAGGGGACTGGTTTGACATACGGGCAGTGGTGAAAATTGGCGCGTTTGAAATCCCGTTCATTCGGTTTCGTAACCACATTCTGCGGCAAAAACGAGAATACAAGCTTCCAGATGGAAGTATTGTAATATTGCCCGAGACCTGGTTTTCAGATTACCGCCACTTGTTGGAAGTATCCGAGACCAATCCCGGTGAAGAGCAGCTTCGCATTCGGAAATATCAGCTTCCCCTGCTCAACTTCCCTTCGAAGCAGAAAAACCAGCTTACAGAGCTGGTACGAAACCTGAAAAATGGAGAAGGGATTCCTAAACTGGCCCCTCCCGAGCATTTTAATGCACAGCTCCGCAACTACCAGCAGGAAGGATATGAGTGGCTGTGTTACATGAAAGATAAGGGGATGGGCGGTATTTTGGCTGATGAAATGGGCCTTGGAAAAACCATCCAGACCCTTGCCCTGCTGCAGCGGGAAAAGGAACTGGGCACTGCCTCAGCTTCCCTTGTGGTGTTGCCCACCTCTCTGATTCACAACTGGTTCAACGAGGCTCAAAAATTCTGTCCCCAACTCAAGACATTTGTGTACACTGGTGTATCCCGGCTCAAAAATGTGGAACAGTTTGAGGGAGTCGATGTAGTGCTTTCTACCTATGGCATTGTTCGTCAGGATGCGGATTTATTGAGGAGTTATCCGTTCCATTACCTCATCCTTGACGAAAGCCAGACCATCAAAAACCCAGCTTCCAAAACTGCCCGAGCCATCAAAAGCTTAGTTTCTCGTCATCGGCTATCCCTTACGGGTACCCCGATTGAGAACACCGTCATGGATATGTGGTCACAGATGTCCTTCCTCAACCCTGGACTACTTGGCAATGAGGCTTTCTTTAAGAAATTCTATGTCCTGCCGATCGAGAAGGCCAAAGATCCGGTAAAAACGGCCAAGCTGCGCCGGGTGGTGTACCCTTTTATCCTGCGCAGAAAAAAGCAGAAAGTTGAAAAAGACTTGCCGCCACGCATCGAGAAGCTGCACTATTGCGGCATGACCGAGTCTCAGGAGACCCATTACAGTGAGGTCAAAAACATGTACCGGGATTACCTGCTGGAATTGGTGAGTCAAGGTACCTATAAGCGTAATAAACTCAACCTGCTCACCGGATTACAAAAACTCCGCCAAATTGCCATTCACCCCAAACTGGTGGAGCCGGAGAAGTTTACCCTGGAACAATCAGGCAAGTACCTGGAGGTAAAACGTCTGCTGCGTCAAGTGATCCAGAGAAGGTCGAAAGTGCTGATCTTTTCTCAGTTCGTGAAAATGCTGCAACTGCTGAAAAATGACCTGGAAGAGGAAGGCATCCGTTTCAACTACCTCGACGGTGCTACGCGCGATCGTCAACATCAGGTGGATACCTTCCAGGAAAACCCTGACATACGCGTATTCCTCATCAGCTTAAAAGCAGGAGGCGTGGGGCTGAACCTGACTGCTGCCGACTATGTGTTCATCCTGGACCCCTGGTGGAACCCTGCCGTGGAGAACCAGGCGATAGACCGGAGTCACCGCATTGGCCAGAAAAAGACCGTCTTCTACTACAAATTTATCACAGACGATACGATCGAGGAAAAAATCCTGCACCTGCAACAGCGAAAAGCAAAATTGTCGGATGACATCATTCAGCTTGAGGAAGATATGTACAAATCCATGAGTGAGCAGGATTTGGAAGAATTATTAAGATAGTTTGCAGTTATCGGTACACAGTTTTCAGTTTTGTGTGTAATACCCTAGAACTGTTAACTGTTGAGCGAAGTGAAATCCTGCGAAGCGGGGAACACTGAATACTTTTTACCATTCCTTTTTATGCCCATTCCCACCCATATCGTCACGGGCTTCCTCGGAGCTGGAAAAACCAGCTTCCTGAACCACCTGATCGCTTCTCGGCCAAGTGAGCGAATCCTCGTGATTGAAAATGAGGTCGGCAGCACCAATATCGACAGCAAACTGTTGCTGGAAGAGGTAGAGGATGTGATGGAATTAACCGCAGGCTGCTTGTGCTGCTCGCTGAATGATGGGCTGATCGATTTATTGGAGGCAGTTAGCAGGCGAAAGGGAGAATTTGACCGCCTGATTATCGAAACTACTGGCGTAGCTGATCCTGAAAGTATCGCCTACCCTTTTATCGCACACCCTGCCGTGGGGCGAGATTTTGACCTGCGCAGCATGATTTGCCTGGTGGATGCCATGCACATTTCTCAATGGCTGCAAGAAACGGAGGAGGCCCGGCGACAAATCAGTTTTGCAGACGTGCTGCTGCTGAATAAAACGGACATGGTTCCCTCTGCCGCTGATTTGGCAGCAATCCGTTCACTTGCCAGTGGCATTAACCCATTGGCACAGGTGTTTGAGGGGGATCATGGTCAATTTCCAGGAGAAGAAATTCTGGCTATTCAACAACTTAAAGAAGAAGGTGCAGTAGAACCTACTCAGGCGGTCGATGCTGGTCATCACCATCACCATCACGATATTTCCACCTTCACGCTAACGTACCAGCAACCGATTGACTTAAGGGTTTTGTACCAGGAACTGGCCAAAATCCTTTCGGTAAGTCGATCTCAGATTTACCGGATCAAGGGGCTGATTCATGTCAGCGATTACCCCGTGCAAATCGTGCTGCAATCGGTGAGTAATTCCATTTACCTCACGGACGGGCAAAGGTGGGAAGAGCCACTGGAAGAACGGGAAAGCAAAATTGTGGTCATTGGTAAAGACCTGAAAAAGGAGGCAATGGAACAGGTGGTAGGAAGGGCTTTAGCCAAAAGCTGATACCCAGATTTGCATTCTCTCCAAAAAAGGTAAATTAGCCCTGATTCCAGGTAGTAAGTTATCTTGAAGGCACCATGCGATCATTTATTCTTCTTATCTCGCTTGGACTTATCCCCCTCTTTCTGCAAGCACAGGCGGAATCAGACTCCCTTCGGGAAGTTTGGTATGAAACAACCCTACCTGACAGTCAGCGGTTAAATGCTGCCATTGATTTAATGAAGCAGTATCGAAAAACTGGCAACTATCCGGCCATCTCTCAAATGGAAATGCCTTTCCTCGTTATTGCCAAGCAGCCTGGATTTGAAGCGTACCTAAGCCAGTACTATGTATTGATTGCCAAGGGACCTTTTTGGCACAATTTGAAGGATTCAGAAACGATCCTCCTCAAAAGCATAAATATCTCTGAAAAGGCGGATAACAAAAGAAGGCAGGCAGTTGAATATAACACCTTGGGCAAGCTATACACCAAGTTTGGCCAATATGCCAAGGCGATTAACGCCTACAACCAGGCGGGTGAAATTTCCCAGAAGATCGGATATGACAAAGGGTATACCCTTTCACTTACTGGAATTGGCATCTGCTACCGGGACGTGGGAAATTATGCTAAGGCCATCGAGTATTTTACCCGTGCCGAGCAGGCAGCACAACAGAACGGACTCGCAAAGCAGGTAGCAAATGCCTATGGCTACATTGGCGATGTCTATCGCCTGACGAAAGATTACCCCAATGCCCTGACTTACTATTTAAAAGACCTTGGCATTATGGAAAAGACCAAGGAGAAGCGATTCCTTTCCTCCAACTACTTTAAGGTTGGCCTCACCTACAACCTGATGGGGCAGCACAGCGAGGCCCTTCGCTATGCCCAAGAAGCCCTGGATGCTTCCACCAGCAATAACGATTTATTAAATAAAAGCCTTTCCCTGTACCTGTTTGGAGAGATTTATAAGGACAAAGGCTCGTACACCACTTCTATCAACTACTTTTCTCAAAGCCTGGAATTGGAACGACAAATGAAAAGCCAGGCAGGCATGGCAAAAGCCTATTATGAAATTGGCGATACGTACCTGGGACAAGGAAAATATCGTAAGGCCATTGAAAATTGCCTATTGGGGCAGGGGTTGTTTGCTCGGACGGGCCGAGTGCTGGAGGAAGAATCAGCTTGCAGCTGTCTATATCAAGCCTATAAGGCACAAGGCCGGCTGAAACCGGCACTACTTTATTTGGAAAAAAGAGGAGTTCTCAGAGATAGCCTCAACAAACAAGACGCTGCCCTTCGGCTGCAACAAATGGAATTTTCCCGCCAAATTTTTGCAGATAGCATTACCTACGAGCGGGAAAAGCTGGAACTTAAAGTGGGCTACAATGAACAAATCCGCCGCAAGGACCGAGTCCAGTCTTTGTTAGTGGCCATTGGGCTAATAAGCCTCATCATATTGGGAGGGCTGTGGTACAGGATCAGGCTGATAAGGCAAAATGAAGCTGCCTTGGAAGCAAAAAACCGGGTCATTGAAGCTGAGAAAGTGAAAGCCCAGGCATCTGAAAAGGCAAAGCACCTCTTCCTCGCCAATATGAGCCACGAGATTCGAACGCCCATGAATGCCATCAAAGGGATGACAGATATCCTGCTTCGGCGAGCTCCTAAAACAGAGCAGCTTGAGTTTTTGCGAGCCATCAAACAATCTTCTGCCTCCCTTTTGGTTATCATCAATGATATCCTGGACCTTTCAAAGATTGAGGCAGACAAAATCACCCTCGAAAACACCCCCTTTTCTCCCGCTAAGGTCATCGAGAATGTTCATACCATCATGAACTTCAAGGCTGAGGAAAAGGGCCTCACCCTGAAAACAGAAATAACCGGTGACATCCCTACCGTGATGGGAGACCCAACCAGGATGGGACAAATTTTGATCAACTTGGTGGGGAATGCGATTAAATTCACAGAGAAGGGCTGTATTACCCTTAGGCTCGAAAATTTGGAGCAAACACCTGAGCAAGTAAGGCTACAATTTACCGTACAGGATACTGGGATAGGGATTGATCCTAAACATGCTACTAAGATATTTGAATCATTTGAACAAGAAGATGCGGCTACAACCCGCAAGTTTGGCGGTACGGGTCTTGGGTTAAGCATTTCCCAAAAGCTTGCAGCACTAAGTGGTGGCACCATCTGGGTAGAAAGTGAAGTAGGACAAGGCAGTACATTTTTCGTTAGCATTCCTTTTACCATTGCCAAAGAGGCCATGGTCACAGTCCCTGAACAAATTGAAACACAACCGCCCCAACAACGTGAACTGGAAAACCTTCATGTTTTGCTGGTAGAAGACAATGCATTTAATGCCATGGTGGCCCAGGAAGAATTGGAAGATGCGATCGAAGGCATAACCGTAGACCTGGCAGAAAATGGAGAAATCGCTGTCAATAAAGTGCGTGAACATGCATACGACCTCGTCTTGATGGATGTGCAAATGCCTGTGATGGGAGGCTATGAAGCCACGCAACAAATCAGGGAATTGGGCTCACCCAATGGTCAAATTCCCATTCTTGCCATGACGGCCAATGTCCTTGAAGAGGAGGTGGCACGCTGTTATGATTGCGGTATGAATGATTTCATCGGGAAACCTTTCGATACAGACGAACTGGTACAAAAAATAAGTACTTTGGTTGCTTCCTGAAAATTGCCTTTATTTTTCCCAATTACCTCAACTTACCCCTTACCATGGCTAAACCTGTTGCTCCCAAAATCTTTATTGTGGATGATGAGCCCCTGCTTTCTGAGATGCTCACAGATTATTTGGCAGAAAAAAACCCTGGATATGAGATTACCTCCTTCCCAACAGGAGAAGCCTGCCTGGCGCAATTGGACGAGGAACCAGACGCAGTAATCCTGGACTACTACCTCAATTCAAAGGAAAAGGATGCAGCTAATGGGATAGACATTCTCAAAGAAATCAAAAAGCGCTCCAGCAACTTGCCTGTTATTATGCTCTCCAGCCAAAAAAGATACGGAACCGCTTCTCAAACCATTATGTATGGTGCCATCCATTATGTCACCAAGGGGCAGGATGCGTTTGAGGAAATACATCAACTGATTAAAGCAAATGTATGATAGTTGATTTATCGTTTCTGGAGAAGTTCACCAAGGGGAACCCCAAAAAAATTAAACGGTACATCTCCATGTACCTTCAAGTAGCTCCGGACACGTTTTCCCGGATGCAACAGAACCTTGCTGAAAAAGACTGGACCAACCTGGGCATTAACGCCCATTCGCTGATGCCCCAGGCTGAGTACATGGGCATCGTGGGCATGAAACCGCTGTTGGGCAAAATTGAGGAGGCCGTAGCAACTGGTAACACGGATGAACTGGAGGAACTTTTTGAACAGGCAATTCAACTTCATCGTGACTCCGAACCGGTTTTAACCGCCAGGTTAGAACAGGATTAATGAGAGGTTAATATTTGTCTTTTTGTCATGACAGCTTTCCTGCCAACTGAGACAAAACTACCGATTTTGATGTTGGCATGTGCTTTGTGAACCGGTGGCATCAAACATTATGATTACGCACATGAAGTTTACCACATTGAACCGCAACAATATCCTGAGCGAATTGACTGCCAATAGTTTAGCAGCTAACTGGCGGAGAAAGCAACAGCGAGAATCCGCTCCTACACGCCCAGTAAACAAAGGGCAGAAGGAAGGATAACCATCAACCTGATAACAAGTTTTGAAGGAGGCTGAGAGTAAATCTCAGCCTTTTCTTTTTGGTTCTTTGTCAATTTCAGGGGAAATTGAAGTACGCCCCCTTCAGGGTCGAGAGAATTCCTGTCCATCAGCTATATATCTAGCCCCCTCGGGGTCATTATAAGCCCGAAGGGGGTGAATATGTATAGTAACCGACCTAGCCCGTAACTTATGCCCCTGAAAAGGTCGAACCCCTAAAAGTGGGACCATCGCACCTTTTGTCAGAGAACCTTATATTTAACCTAAGTGCTACAATTACCCACTATTTGTACCAGCTTAAGTTAGGCTAGTCTAATAAAAAGGCTTAAAAAATGTTTACTCAAATTGTATATATTTGAACAAACACGAACCTGCGAGATGCCTACCCAAACAAAAGAAAATTACCTGAAAGCCCTTTTCTTTTTGGACCATAAGCATGACAACATCACAGTCACTGATCTGAGCAAATCCATGCAGGTGAGTACCCCAACTGTGAATAATATGGTCAAGAAACTACAATCCGGTGGTTGGGTGAAGTATGAGAAGTACAAACCGCTCAAACTGACGGCAAAGGGAAGAAAAGTGGCTGCTTTGATCATCCGTAAGCACCGCCTGACAGAGATGTTTTTGGTGGAGAAAATGGGATTTGGTTGGGAGGAAGTTCATGACATCGCGGAGGAAATAGAACATGTCAATTCCGAGCAATTATTTGATCGAATGGATGAGATGCTGGGGTTTCCCAAGGCAGACCCGCACGGCTCACCGATTCCCGATAAGTCTGGTCATATGCTTGAGCCAGACTACATTAAGCTTTCAGCCGCAAAAGCAGGCACAAAGGCCCGTTTGCGTGCTTTAGATGATAGCTCGATGGAACTTCTGTTGTACCTGAACAAGAAAGAATTGGAACTGGGGATGTTATTGGAGATAAGAGAAATTGAGCCTTACGATCAATCCATGACGATTGGATACCCCAAACACAATAACACCATCCTCACCCGTGAAGTGTGCGATAAGTTATTGGTGGAGGTGGTGTGAGAAAGAATGATTTTTCGTCACCGATACGTTTTTACAAGGATTTCAGGTTGCCAATTTTCACCGAAATGAATACGGAACGAGGAGTTGCCGGGCCGTAAATAAAGTCGGAGTCCCGTTCCGGCCCTGAATCAAACGCTGGCTGGAAGCTGTTGAAGATGTTGCGAGCCCCTCCGCTCACCTCCAAGTGAAAATCCTCTGAGATATCAAAAAGATAACTCGCCTTAAGGTTCAGGTCAAAGAATGGGGTTGTTTCAATCAAATCTAAAAAGCCGTCACCACCTACCACTCGGGGGACAATCATCGATCCGGTGTATGTCCCGGTGAGGTCAAGGCGAAAAGCCTCCGTTGGCTGGTAGAAGGAGGTCAAATAACCATACACATTAGGATTTCTGACAAACTCCTCCACAGTAACTATATTCTCACTTCCATCTTTGGGATCAAATAACACCTGCGTCTCATCGTAGCTTGTTTGCTGAGCGGTACCTCCGAGTTGGAATGCAAACTTGCCAGAAGGGGCGTAACCCGCCTCTAGGTTAACCCCTGCGACATTGGCTCCTTCTCCATTTTGAACCTCCTCCAAAATAGATCCATTGGGAAGCACCGTGCCCAGGCTCACCTGGGTGAAGGGATTTTGCAGTTGGGTATAAAAACCTTCCACCAATAGGTTGATCTGCGTTAGTCCCAGGCTTTTGGTGTAGTTCAATGAGCCGGTAAATGCATCAGATGTTTCCTTGTCCAGCTCATCAGAGAGGATCACAAATAGCGGCTCTCCTCCTACAGAAGAAATGTGTAAGTCTTCGTTGAATGCCTGAGGCGCACGGAATCCCCGAGCATATCCTCCTCTAACCCTAAGGTGATCATTGATTTTATATAGCAAGGTTGCACGAGGACTAAAAACCCCCACAGTTACATCTGCTGTCCTGTCAATTCCTCCAATGGCATAAGTACCATCTACATTTGAAACATCGTATCTCCCTCCCAACAATGCCGTAAATTTCTCATGGGGTTTCCACTCATACTGGGCAAAGAACCCCGTTGCATTCACTTGCTGGTCAATCAAGCGGTTATAGCCTTGAATTTCATCTCGCGTGTTATAGGTCTGATTTTCGACTCCTATAGTAACTACATCATTATTGTTGAAATAATGGGTGTATTGGAATCCAGCCACGATGGCCAAGTCCTTTGTCAACCCATATGCATTGATGGCCAACGCACTGTCTTCGGCGGTTCGTCCGCCGCCTAGCCCACCATAGTAACTGTCTCGTTGTGTTCGCTGGGCAGAAGCATAAATAGAAATTTTGTTCCGGTCATTCTTGCTCCACTGTTCGTAATTGATCCCTCCAAAATAGGTGTTATGGTCAAGCTCTTCCGTGATATCCGTGAAGTGAGGGGCTAGGTCCAGACGGTCACCTCCCCTGCGGTATTCTTCCAATGCGCTAAAATCCAGGGAGATTCTGCTGTAGGCACCAGGTTTAAAAAAAGCTTTGGCTCCCAACACGGTATTTTCCAGCTTCACCAGTTCAGTAAAGCCGTCTCCGTTTGCATCATAGCTGTCCCGGTTTCGACTCATGCCATAGAAAGTTACACCACTGGTCAATTTATCATTGACAATGGATCCATTCAGGTTGAATGTTTGGTCAAAGGCATCCCCGGCAATAAGTGCCGTATTAGAGCGAAATTCCCAGGAATTTTCCAGCGGGTCTTGGGTGATTATGTTAATTGTCCCTGCGATGGCATTGGATCCGTAAAGGGCTGACCCACCGCTACGTACCACTTCTACTCGTTCCACAATATTTGTAGGGATTTGGTCAAGCCCGTAAACGCTGTTCAGCGCACTAAAAATCGGGCGACTGTTGATCAGAATTTGTGAATATGCCCCTTCCAACCCATTGAGCCGAACCTGTGTAAACCCACAGTTCTGGCAGTTGGTCTCCACCCGCACGCCCGGCTGGAAATTGAGCCCATCAGAGATGGCAATGGCTTGGGTGGCATCAAATAATTTGTCATCTATTACGCCTACCACCACTGGGTTATTGACCCGGTCCTGTTCGTAGCGGGTGCCAGACAACACCACCGTCTCCAGGTTCAAGGCATCTTCTTGTAAGGAGAAGTTTCTCTCCAGAGCCTGTCCTTCCTTGAGAGTGATCTCTTCAGATATGGTTAGATACCCCAAATACTTAACCATGACAGTATACGTCCCAGCGGGGATACTTTGGATCAAAAATATTCCCTCATTGTCCGTATTTACCCCCATTTTTGTCCCTTTTAGAAAGACATTGGCGTATCCCACAGGGTCATCGCCAGCGGTGACCTTACCTGAAAAACTTGCTGTTTGAGCATAGGTATCAAAGCAAAAAACCAGGAATGATCCCATCGCAATAAGACTTCGTATAAACTTTTTCATTATTTATTATTTTTATTTGATAGCCAAAATTAATAAGTTAGATTAATC
>JBCDIQ010000180.1:0-11157 GCA_039024295.1 Bacteroidota bacterium
GGCAAAAATCTACCCCAAACAAAGCTGCCTCCCGCAACCCTTCGCCTCCCCCGCTGTTTGGGGAGGCCAACGCGCATATTTTTCTACGAAAATTTAGGCAGGGACGGTTAACCAGTCATGCATCTCCTTGTCATCTCAACAACAGTAGCGCCCCAGCGGTATCTATACTCGAAGAGACAGGTTGGATGGAAAGACGTGAGTCTGCTGACGAGTCAAACGCCCGTTTTTGTTACCTTGAATTACTATGTGGGTAAGCTAAAGAGACGTTAAATTCTGACTTTCAGTGATCTAAAAGGCATGCTGGCAAGCTTGGCACAGTAGCGCCCCTTTCGGCTACAGAATTTGTCAGGATTCTACATAAATTCCGTAGCACAAAACGTTCAGTAGCATGAGCAAAAATACCATGAAGTCTACCTTGTTTCTGGGACTAGCAGTCCTTTTCTGCTGTTCAGCCAAAGCCGCTCCTGCTCTTTCTTCCGCCCAAATTGAAGCCTATACCAGCATTGGGCGGGTGTGGGGCTTTCTCAAATACCATCATCCTACCGTGAGAAGTGGTGCCCTCAACTGGGATCGCACCTTAATGAAAGCTTTTGAGGAATACGAAGATTCCCCTCCTCCGCTCATGTGCCAACAGGTTATTTCCAAATTGCTGTCGGCAGCAGGTCCGGTCGATGAGTGTGATGTCTGTTTTGATCACCTTGACAAGGAAGAAAAAGGCATCAGCATTGTCAACTGGCAATGGATGAAGCCGACTCCTTTTCTGACTGAGGCCCACGTCACCTCGCTACGCCGCATCCGGGATCAACGAGCGGTTCATGACAGTACGCAGCATGCCTATCTGCAGCAGTGGTACACCGTTTCCCGGCGCTTTGTCATGGATAGTGCCTACGAAGACCTCTCTCTTTTCACTCCCCAGCAGCGCCTGCTTGCGTTGTACCATTATTGGAATGTGATCGTGTATTTTTTTCCATATCGTACGACAGCCAACCCCAACTGGGCACAGGTGCTCCACGACTTTATTCCCCGCTTTTGGGAGGCGAAAGGTGAAAGGGCCTTTCAATATGCCATGTGGGAGCTGGCCAACCAGATCAACGATGGCCACGGCGGAGGCGGATCACCCTACCTGTCTGCGCATGGTTATGGGAAATACTGGCTGCCCTTCTGGGCACGATTGAGTGCTGAGAGGCGGGTGTTCATCACAGAGCTGCGCAACGATTCCCTGGGGCAAGCTGTTGGACTGAAGGTAGGCGATGAAATTCTCCAGGTAAATGGTCGAGGTATTCGGGAGCTTCTTGCTGAAAAGGGCTCTTACAAAGCTGCTTCTAATGCCACGACGAAGGACCTCTACTGCCTTTGGGCGATTCTACAAGATACCCTGCCTATGGCCACCTTAAAACTTACGCGGGGCAGCGCAACTTTTGATCTGGTGGTGCCCAGATACTTGGCTGGCGACTTAAAAGCCAATCGGCATCCCAAATGGTATTGGGCCGATACCATGCGTACAGTACTGGTAGCTCGTGCGCACAACATGCGAAGTATCCAGGATGCGCGTGCGTTTTTGAAAAAATCAAAACGGGCAGAAGCAATTGTCATAGATTTCCGCATGGGCAGCATGGGGGATGAGGCAAGGTACCTCATGATTCAACGCATGCTTCCCAAAAACGAACCTATAAACATTACGGCCTTTCCTCTTTATGCAATTCCAGGAAACTGGGAGAAACTTGTTACTCAATCTGTCTACGGCCGTCAGGCTAAGTCATGGCGGAACAAACCTTTGGTATTGCTGTCAGGTGAATACAACATCAGTAAAGACGAATGGGCGATCATGTGTTTTCAAACTTCCTCCCAGGCTTACACCATTGGGCGTCCTACCGGAGGAGCGCTTTCCTACATGGCACAGATTCAGATGCCGGGACAATTTAACGCTGCTTTCACCATGGGGTATATGGCTTATCCCGATGGCAGCCCCATTTTCGGCCCGGGTGTCAAGCTGGATGAGCGAGTGGAGCCTACAGCAGCACAACTGAGCCAAGGCCGTGACCCCGCTTTGGAACATGCCCTCCAGTACCTTAGTTCCCCAATCGAGCAACCATGACCAGCCTGTAATCAATTGATTTACCCGCGATGGACACAAAAAGTCGCTTATTTCCCAACATCAAAAGTTGAAAGTTTGGGCGCGTATGATCTATTTTAGATGTGGTAAAAAGTAATTTTGAAGCCAATACCTCACAGGTTAGAAACAGCCTGCATGACAAATGAACCTCCCATGAGAAATTACCTGCTTTTCATCTTGGTGTCTTTTTCCACTGGCCTTTGGGCGCAGTACCAGGGACCCATTGCTCCTATCAGCAGTGGATACGGTGCCAAGGGGCCAAACGCCGTAGAGGTGATAAACCTCCCCAATGACCGATTTCCACAAAAGGACATTTCCGTTTTTTATCCCCAAGGAACCACTTCGCCGGTTCCGACCATATTTTTTTCGCATGGATATGGAGGAAATGATACTGTGCGGTACATTGAAACGCTTCGTCACCTGGCCTCAAGGGGGTATGTCGCTGTTTTTGTTCCCTACAGTACCATTGGCATTACCATCCCCGAACGGTACTTGACGTTATTTGAGGGGTTTACCAAGGCTGCAAGAACCCTGCCCACCATCATTGACACCACACGGGTTGGGTTTTATGGCCATTCTTTTGGGGGCGGTGCCACTCCCCGGGTAGCCTATCGGGCATTTAGGGAAAACAATTGGGGCGTTAATGGGAAGTTCATCTTTTGCTCGGCTCCCTGGTATTCCTTTGAATTGGGAACCACCAATTTGCCGAACTTCCCCACAGACTGCAACATGCTTACGGTATTGTATGATGATGATTTCACCAATGACCACAGAATGGGCATGGATATTTTTAACAACATTGTCATAAACGACAGCATAAAAGACTGCCTGATGGTCTTTTCGGATACGATTTCGGGCTACCTGTATGAGGCAAATCACAACCTGCCGGGTGAAACGGGCAATGGAGAACTCGACGCGCTTGACTACTATGTTACATTCAGGCTGTTGGATGCCTTGTCAGATTATACCTTCACGGGAGACTTAGCCGCCAAAGAGGTTGCGTTGGGCAATGGCAGTGCTGCTCAAATTGACATGGGCGGCCAGCTTAGTCCGCTAAATTCCATCAAAGTGCCCTCTCCTGTTTATGCCCAGTCTTTGTATCAGTTTCAATGCAATGCCACTTTGAATGAGCGACAAGCATTTTGCCCAACTGCGTTAAGCATAGATCAACAGCTTGCCGATGAGCTAGATGTGCAGGTGTTTCCAAACCCTACCGATGGCACGTTGACCATTGCCACAAAAAATGATTTTCGAGAAATGGAGGTTGTGATCCATACCATGATGAGACAAAAGATATTCACTCAGCACGACCCCAACACCCTCATCGACATCCGTAATTTGCCAGTGGGAACCTACACCATCCGCATAACCCTGGATGAGAGGATATATACCCAACGCATAGTGAAAGAATAAATCAGTTCCCATCAAGGAATAGGGCAGATTTGCCTTGTAGGTGAATCATCGTTAAGGACAAAGGCAAGTATGTTCTCAAACAAATCGCTCACGGTAGCCGGTAAATTAGGCGTCAAACAAATCATCTAATGTCAATGCCTTATCAATCAGACCAATACTGTGTTTGTTTGGAATCAGCGGAAAGGGGCTAATCAAATTGACAAACACTTGCTTGCGCGTTTTGGTCGTTTGCTGAAAGACTCCGAGTTTGGCTCTAAAGTTTACTGCGTACTCCTTGGAAATTTCAAATGGTGCATTATATAATTTGATTTCAAACAAATTGATCACTTGGTCATTGCGGTCGATCAACAAGTCAATTTGGGTGCCTTTTATGGTATCGGTTCCTTTCTGGTAAAAGGAATGTGTTTCTGCATATATACCGCCGATGCCCAGTGCTTTTTTAATTTCGGCAATGTGTTTGAGGCAAATCCCTTCAAAGGCGTATCCCGACCAGCTTTTGTAGGCTTGAGTTTGACTGAGTTGTTGCCATACCTCTGTCTCCAGGGTGTATTTCGGTTCGATAAATTTTAGGTAAAACGAGGAATATTCATCGGTCAGCCGGTAGATCAGGCCATTCTTTTTCTTGCCAAATGGATAGTATCGGCTGACAAAACCAGATTGTTCGAGTTCCTCAAGGATTCGCTTAATGCCACCCCCATCGGATAGCTTACTGCTTGTGATAATTTCATTTCGGGTAAGCCCCTGCCATTTGCCAGACAAAGCCCGAATGATGGCAACGTGACGTTCTGAATTGCGAAAGAGGGAAGCGTACAGCCTGGTAAACTCTTTTCGCAGTAACCCCGTCGGAGAAAAACAAATTCGGTTGATATTTTGAACGGCTCCTTCCCCGGCTTTTACTTCTTTGAGGTAATGTGGAATGCCGCCCATGGCCATGTACAATTGGGTCGTCTGGTAGCGATTTAAATGAATGTTATGTGAAGAAAGGTAAGCCTCCGTCTCTGCAAGTGTGAATGGATATAACTGAATCAGCTTGGTGATTCTATTGTGCAGTCCTCCTTTGTGATTAACCACTTTTTGAATCATCCAAGAAGCTGCCGATCCACAGATAACGACCACGATATTCTGATTGACAGCCCAACTGTTCCAGAAGAAGCTCAATCCCTGCAAAAATCCCGAACGGGTAGTGGCTAACCACGGCAACTCATCGAAAAATACCACTTGTTTTTCTTCTTCACCTTTGGTTTTTAAATGCTGAATGAGACGGATAAAAGCATTAAACCAATCTTCAGGTACAGGCTCATTATGCCCGGTTGCCTCCGATAGCGCAAATGCAAAATTCCTGAGTTGCCCCTGACGTGGCATGTTTTGAATGCCTGTCATCTCAAATTCAATGTGTGCTCCCAAGACCGTTTTTATCAGGAACGTTTTTCCCACCCGTCGCCGACCAATCACTGCCACCATCTCTGCACCATCAGAAGCTAATGTCTCTTTTAACACAGCTTGCTCAGGCTTTCGGCCAATCAGTTTAACATACATCACGACTAATTTTCCGCCAATTAACGTATTTATTTGGCGGAAACCATACGATTGAGTCTTATTTCCGCCAAATAAAGCCCCTAAGCTGCGCTTTGTAAGGCTCCACATTAAGAGAAGATATTTACGATTCTTCTAGCGGTAACCTATACTTGAAAATTAAGGAGACTCTGACAAATTCTGCGGGCGAAATAGTCGCTGTCATGTCGAGCTTGTCGAGAAATCTAATAAGCGACTGAAAATCAATTTTTTATACCTTTTTGGATCCCTAAAACTTGATCAAAATGACACGCTGATTAAGAGAATTCGTGAAGATTGTCAAAGAACCAAATAAAGAAGGCGGCGAACACTGAACAACTTGAAAAAGTATAATGAGTAATGAGGTCAAGAGGTGTGAGAGTCTAATAAAAATATTTCATTATTATGAAAAATGCTGAATACGATGATAAGCTGTACAGTGAAATACTGGTAGATTGTCACGATGAGGATGAACAGAACATGAGCTGGTATTACTATTGCCAAGACGAATTGGAGTTTCCATTTGAAGCTAATATTGAGCTAAAGAAACGGAAGGGAGGAACAGTGGTGAAACAGGTCAATGTGCTGAATTTATCTACCGATGATAGTGATTTTGATAGAAGCTTTGACTTAAAGGTGGAAATTGAGCTGAATGAGTACGTGATAGGGGTCCCGATTTCACAATTAACTGACATAAAAGCAACTGAAGCTACAATTGAAACCATAAACATTTGGAATTATTGGAATAAAAGGTGAGTTATAGGCTAAGGTTAATCATAAATGGATACGGTCCCAGGCAGTTTCAGCTCCCCCCACTTTGTCGAAACAAGCGGAATCTGTAATTTACTTCTATGAATTGGTTTCGCTCATGGCTCATCTGCTTACTCCTGGTGGCAGGCCTTCTCAACCTCCCGAAAAGCCATGCCCAAGTTCCCCAAACAGAAGATACCCCTGGTCAAGTTTCCATTCTCCAAGATTCAACAGCCAATAATGAGGTTCTAAGCGACAGCATTCCGCTAGTTGAGATCGAACACCTCTTCGAAGAGATTCCCATGGCGGCTTATCTGCAGGTCCATGAGGACACAACCGGGCTGACCACCTGGAATCCTGAGCAGATTGCGGCTCTTCCGTACGCTCCGCGCGACTCGTTGACCTATCCACGTTCGTCCACGAGCAAGCTGTGGGCGCGCTTTCGCATTCAGCATCAGTTGCCCGATTCGCAGGAGTTCGTTTTATACACTACTTGGGCTGACCACCTCATTCTCCATATCTGGGATGGAACAGCATGGACGCAGCAGGAGTCGGGCCATTACTCTGATCCTAAAGCCCGCACCATCAAAGTAGGCCAGCCACGTTCGTTTCTATTCAATCTAGCACCCAATCAGGAATATACCTTTTATTTGGAGGTGTACCAGGAAGAAGAAGAGGGGGTTTTGCTCAAGGCCTCCCTTTACCCTTATTCCTACTGGGCAGCCTATTTCTACACATCTAATTTTAACGAGGGGTTGCTCATGAGTTTCTTCATGGGGGTGTTTGTGATCCTGTTTTGTTACAACCTGATCGTATTTCTCAGCATACGGGAGCGTACCTATTTGTATTATGCGCTTTATCTCATGGTGGTGGTGGTGGCCATATATGAGGAACAGATGTCCCAGATATTTCCTGTATTCACGCCTGCCAATCCCCTTGCCCAGAAGGCACTTTCTTTTGGGGCATTTGCTACCATTAGCTTTGCCTATCTGCTATTTGGGCGTTCGTTTGTCAACTCTCGGGAGCTGACACCCCGTTGGGATAAAGTGCTGCTGATCCTGATGGGCATCCGTTTGGTACTGCTAGTGAGCATCCTCACCGAGATTTTTATAAGTCAGTTCTACGTGAAATGGGGTACCATTGTGATTGCGCTGTATGGCCTGGAATTTTTGGTGCTTTTACCATATTTCGTGGTGTTACTCCGAACAGGGTCCATCGTGGCGCGCTTTTTTGTGGCGGGCTCTATGCTGGTATTTGGGATAGCCTTTATGGCTCCGGTATTGAATAAATTTTTCAGCGTACAATTTGATTCCTTTTCAATTGTGTTAATTCCCTTGCTGCTCGAAGTACTCGTGTTTTCCCTGGGGCTAGGGTACAAAATGCGCAGACAACAGCAGGAAAAACTGGATGCCGAGCAAGCCCTTAACCGCGAACTCTCGCGGGTCAATACCGCCTTTGGGCGCTTTGTGCCACATGAATTTATCCAATCGCTGGGATATAACTCGGTGCTGGATGTGCAGTTGGGCGATCAGGTGGAAAAAGAAGTGACGGTGCTTTTTTCGGACATTCGGGGTTATACCGGGCTTTCGGAGCAGATGAGTCCAGCCGAAAATTTTCGCTTCCTCAATGCCTACCTCGGGCGAATGGGGCCTATCATTCAGGAGCACGGTGGCTTTGTCAACCAATACTATGGAGATGGAATCATGGCCCTTTTCCTGGGGGATTCCCAGCAAGGCGTAAGTGCTGCTGCCGATATGCTACATGCATTGGCACAATACAATTCCGAGCGGCAGGCCAAAGGCCGCCTTCCCATTCAACTGGGTATCGGGCTGCACACCGGTCCGCTCATGATGGGCATCATCGGCGACCAGCTCCGCATGGAGGCAGGCGTGGTCTCAGACACCGTCAATACCGCCTCTCGCATGGAAGGGCTCACAAAAATTTTTGGCGTAGAAATGCTCTTAAGCGAGTCTTGTTACCAGGGGCTATCACCTGAACAGCAGATGTATACTCGCCCCTTGGGCCGTGTTTTGGTGAAAGGACGCACCACACCGCTCGCCATTTACGAAGCATTTATGGGCAGCCCGAACGAATTGAAAGTACAGAAACAGGGGAGTCTGTCCGCTTATCAAGCGGGTCTTGAGGCGTATTTTGGTGGCAACTTAACTCTGGCCCAAACGCATCTCAACCAAGCATTGTCAATCTACCCCGATGACCGGGCGGCTCAGTACTACCTGGATCGTACCCATGCCTTTTTACAGGATGGTCTCCCCGATGACTGGGCTGGGGTGGAGGTAATGGCGTTTAAGTGAGAGGGCAAATTAAAAGGTCTAGTGAGAAGGTTCTATTTGCCCCACTCAAAATCCGAAACACTGTCTCGGAAATCGAGTGTGCCTAATTTTCGTTTAAGTTGGTCACACTACCTTAAGCTTTTGGGGTATAACTTGCTTTCGCAGCCCAGCACACAGATGTATATTTATACTGCGCTTAAAATCAGGAGTAAATAAAAACAAGTCAGTACCCTAAACTTTGAAGGTAAAAGACTGGATATTTTCTAGAGAATAAGGGATTTCTGATGAAAATTGTGTACCAGCTAATCGTGATAAATGAAAAATATTGATGGAAAAAGTCTTGAAAAGGCCTACCGATTGTTTGAATCTGGGGATATTGACGGCATAGAAGTAGGAACAACGAAGGGACTACAGCAAATACACCGTTATTTATTCCAGGGGCTGTACGACTTTGCTGGTAAAATTCGCACCCAAAATATCACCAAAGGAAATTTCCGATTTGCAAATTCACTTTACTTAAATGAGGCACTGGCAAAAATTGAGCAAATGCCGGAAGGTACTTACGAAGAAATCATTGCCAAGTACGTAGAAATGAACATTGCTCATCCGTTTATGGAAGGAAATGGAAGAACCATGCGGATATGGCTCGACATGATATTGAAGAAGCGAATAAAAAGAGTGGTCAATTGGCAGTTTGTCGATAAAATACTGTATCTGCAAGCCATGGAAAGAAGCCCCATAAATACACTGGAAATCAGCATGTTATTAGTGGGGAACTTGACCGAAGAGGTGGATAATCGAGAGGTAATTTTTAAAGGGATCGAACAATCCTATTATTACGAGGGGTACAAAAAAGATGAGGATGTTGACTAGTGGTTTATGGTTCCTCTTGAGCAAAAGTCTGACGTCTCGCTAGCCGAAATTCTACCCACCACCAAAATCAAAAATACTCGTATCTTAAAGAAAAATTTAAGATGAGCAGAGAACAAGTTAAGGTTGAAATTAACCAAATTTTACAATCGTTGCCAGACGAAAACCTGGAAGACGTTTTGGAATATCTGAAAGTTGTCCAAAAACTGGGTGCAGATAAAATATCACTTGCTAAAAGTTTTAATCGGATTCTCGAAGAAGAGAAAAACTTACTCATCCGCCTTGCCCAATGATCGAGCTAAATGATGTTCTTGTTTTTCACGAGCGGTTAATAGAAAAATTTGGTGGAGCCTCAGGAATTAGGAGCATAGAATTACTGGAGTCTGCTATCTCGCGTCCTTATCAAACATTTGATGGGAAGGACTTGTATCCAGAGCCTGCAGATAAGGCTGCTGCAATTCTTGAAAGCATTGTAAAAAATCACCCTTTTATAGATGGAAATAAGAGAACGGGATATGTGTTGATGCGCTTAATGCTTATGCAGGAAGGTTTGGATATCGATGCTGGAGAAAATGAGAAATATGAATTTGTTATTCGGGTGGCTTCTGGAAAAGCAGAATTGAAGGAAATCAAATTATGGATTCAACATAGATTGATCAGTAAGTGATACCTGAGCATCAGTTTACCAAAACACCTTCGAAATCTTTAGCCACATGTAGTCCTTCCCAAGTTCCCGACGAATCCTGTCTTGAAAATGGTGAGAGGAATCAAATGGGCCTACCGTGAGTTTGTGGAGGGGGAGTGAGCCAATGCTTCCGTTGATAAAACCCCTCAATTCGGCAGAAATGAAAAAAATACCCAACGTTCTGCTTAGGAGGATCGTCTACCCTGTTAGTTTTACTGGCTTCAATAGGTGACATAGGTTCACTTGGGTCAAAATTCTGACTATCAGTGATATATCCCTGATGGAGTTATGCCAATTTGAGTTGAAAATGGCGTGCAACCAATGTCACCTAAAATCCCTTTAGGGATTTGATATGGGTAAAACAAAAGAAAACGTTTTTTCCTGTGCCTTTGGGTACAGGATATGTACGACACCAAAGTCTCAATTTGCTATTACCAAGCCATTGTGGTCAGTCATACGCGATTTACTTAAAAAATCTACCTGGAAGCCTGTCACTATCTCTCATTAGGAATATTTAACTTTCGTAAAAGCTAAATGATCATGAAAAAAATTATCTTGAGCCTTCTATCTGTTCTGTTGGTTGTGGGCGTTGCCAACGCACAGTATTATTATGTGCCCAACATAAATGCTGGTGAGAATCCCGGAAATTTAAATAACGATGGTGAGTTTGCAGTCGGTTCAGGCTTGGACCCTTCTTGGACTACGATTTTGCCTGGAGGCAATAGCACCCCCACATGGAGCAGCATTCAATCAATCCCCTTTCCATTTAACTTTGAGGGCTCGCCCGTAACTGAATACAAAGTTTCCTCAACTGGCGTGCTTACGTTTACCACGAGTGCTACTGCTGTTCCTGGACCTGTAGCAGCTAGCCTCCCAAGTCCCAATATTCCCGATCAATCTGTCGTGATTTGGGGCATCAACGGCACGGGAAGTGATGACAATGTGGTAACAAAAACGTTTGGCACCAGCCCCAACCGTCAACATTGGGTTTTCTTTTCCTCATTCAGCAAGCGCAATACCGTTACCTTCTGGTCAATTGTGCTAGAGGAGACGACGAACAACATACACATTGTGGATCAGCGGCACCTTTCCTTGGTAACTGGCCTCAGCCTAGGGGTACAATCGGACATCAACAATGCTGTGCAGGTGACTGGATCACCAAGGGTAGCCGCCCTTGCCGAGCAAGATTCTACGCCTGTTGATAATTCTTACTACACCTTCATCAACGGTACACAGCCAACTGTTGATTTAAGTGTTACCTCATTTTCCAATAGTGAAATTTTACTCTTGAGCAATTCTCCTTTTATCATTTCTGGCGAGGTGTCAAATTTTGGTACTGCCGCGGTGAGCAGCTTTGATATAAATTACCAGGTAAACAATGGCAACGTAATTACCAGAACCCTTAACCAAAATATTCCCTCCTACGGCACATCCGATTTCAGTCACCCTGTTCCCTGGAACCCGGCTTCCACTGGGCTTTACAC
>JBCDIQ010000181.1:0-11133 GCA_039024295.1 Bacteroidota bacterium
AGTAAATTACCGCTTCACGTTCCAGACCACCGCCCTGGTAAGCATATCCCGCTCTAAATCGATAAATGCCCACCCGCCCTTCAGCACCTACTCTTGCATTAATAGTCGGAGAGAAAAGGTCCCTGATCAAGTCATTTTCCAACCGAAAATCA
The DNA here is from genome assembly GCA_039024295.1 of Bacteroidota bacterium. Classification (GTDB taxonomy): domain Bacteria; phylum Bacteroidota; class Bacteroidia; order J057; family J057; genus JBCDIQ01. The sequence goes on from JBCDIQ010000181.1 coordinate 153, forward strand.
TAGAACGCCGGATCTGTGGTCTCGTAGGCAGAGTTTAACCTTGAAGAAGAATAATCGACAAAATCTACATCTGCTGAGATGAAGCCATATTTTTTGAACAGGTACATCAGTCCGATGGTGACCCTGTAGGGAGAGGTCAGGTTGTAATCAAACTGAAAAGGCTCATTCAACCGCTGGACGGCAAGGGTATCTTTTTCCAGTCCTGAAACTTGGTCCACGATGGTAAAATCATGCTCCATTCGGGCATTGTACTCATCTACAAGCCCCAGAACGGTAGGAGAGGTAAAGCTAAGGCCAATTCTAAAAGCATCTGTTGGGCGAATGATCACCCCAAGGGCACCATTGATCCCGGTTCCGGTAGTGATCAGGTCTTCTGCCAATAACAGGGAGTTGAAGGGATATTCCAGGTTGGAATTGGGGTCATCATCAAAAAAGTTGTGAACTCCATTGACATCTTCTTCAGTGTAAGCGTAGGACTGTTCGTAGCGAATGTCCTGGATGCCAATTTTTAGTCCAATGTAGAGGAAATCATCAATGTTACCTCCGGCCGCGATGAACCACTCATTTTTTCGTCCTCGCTCTTCCATTCTGATTTGTTGCTGAACCATTCCACTATCCACAGCCCCAAAATATTGGTCAATGGAGTTTGCCAGAGGGTTTATCAGAAAGGCATCCCACGCCAGGGCCGGATAAGAGCCAAACCCAAATTGTTCGGGTACAGATCCGTTTGCCTGCTCTGCAAATTGTTCGGTAATGGAGCTTAGAGGGTTGAATGCACTTGCATTGATTTCCCTGTGGTAATTCTCCAACTGGTTGAACCCAATGGCAATGTTGTACGACATAAAACCGGAAGTAGCCTGCCTCCTGTTGCGACCGTATCCCTCATAGACCTTTCCTGAGATGGCCACGCCCAGGTTGGCAAACCCAAAGTTGGTCCTTGTATCCTGGCTCATGCTGCCAATGAAGTCTCCTTCATTCTGGATAAATCGCAGGCCTGGGGAAAAAACCAGATCAGTTCTTCGGTAAAGCCCGAGGCCGGCCGGGTTAAGGCTGGCCGAAGTTAAGTCTGCGCCCACAGCTGAGAAGGCCCCTGCCATGCCCAAAGAACGAGCAGTTCCAGTCAGGGTCTGTTGGGAAAAACGATACGCATCCAGCTCTGTTTGGGCCATAAGGGACATGCCAAGGCCCAATAATATGCCCACAAGTGAAAAACGAATAATTGACATAGAGGATTAGTGGTTTTTTGGCATAAAAAAGGGCGAAAGAATCGCCCTTAACTAAATTTTCAAGTGAATTATCTCTAGATACTGAGAATTCCTGACGTTATGGTTGCACCAAGCGGGAAGAAGGTCTTCGACCGCTACTTCTTGCAGGCCTGGTAGACCGAGAAGGAGGCGTGTAAGATCGGGACGGTCTGCTGCTAGGTGCAGGTTTCACACGAGCAGGTCGAGTATTAGAAGAAGGTCTCGTGGTTCGTGCTGGTCGGGTAGTTCTCGTAGGATTGGTTCTGGGTGCCTGCTGTACTTCTCTCGTTCTTCGAGGCTGACGTGTGGTGCTGGGCCGGGTGGTGGTAGAAGGACGAGTCCGAGTCTCGTTTCCAGTATTTGCTGGGTTCACAGTCGGATTGTTACGTCTACTGGGCCTTGTTTGAGTTTCCGGACGTGTTGTACGCCCTGGTGTACCAGTTGGAGCTGGCCTAGCATTTCCTACGTTGGTAGGCCTTGTCGGCGTATTTCTTGTGGGTCTCTGTGGAGTGAGGTAAGGCCTGCTGTTTGCAGTCGAGCCACCAGTACTTCCAGCGACCCTCTTGGATGTTCCCGGTCTGGTGACTGGGCTGGGTTGCCCTGAAACCCCGGTGTTGGTATTGGATACCATGCTACGATTGCTGTTACGGCGTCCTTGTGAGTATCGCTGCCAGGTGGCTGCATTGTTAAAACCACCTCCTTGAGCCGCTCCAAGCAAAAGCCCGTCGCAATATCCTCGCTGGAACCCAAATCCGTATGGACTGGCCCAAGGATTTCCCCATGGGTTGCCCCAACCACCGCCAAAGCCATTGTAGCCAATCCACGGATCAAACCCGTAGTAGGTACCTACCCATGGGTTGTAGTAGTTGAATGAATTCCAAGGGTTACCCCAGAAAGGATCATTAAAGGTGCCATAATTCCAACTGGTCCAACCAGACGAAAAGCCAATGGTAGTACCGAACCTAGGTCGGTTCCAGTTATACCATCCGTTATTGTTCCAACGATTCCACGCAGGGGTTCCCATCACAAAATACAGGTCGTTGGAGAAGAATGGATCGTAATAGCGAAAATTGGAATTGGTGTTATTAAACCGGCGAATTCTACGAGAATAATGGAAATCATCATCGTTGTAAATTTCCTCGCCATAGTTCTCTACTGCTTGCCTTCTGTTGCGCTCGTAATCCGCATCGCGAGCGGCAAGGCCATTGTCCTCAGCTCTGTTACTTGTAGGTTGTGCTGCCTGCTCCGTTCGGTCGGAACTGGAGTAGTACACATCATCATATTCCGTCGAGGTATATTTCAATGTGCTACATGCCGACAACATCCATACACAAGCTCCGCACAGGCATATATTGAATAAATGTTTCATGTCTAAGTTTTTATCGTTCAGCCTTTTCAATTCAAATATACGTATTTGTGACGAAAAAGCCGGAGGAAAGTCTCTCACTCCTTATCGAAACTTATGAACTAAATGTATCCTGGTTATTTTATTTATCCTACCACCATCCACTAAGCGTGCGAGATGGGCGAACAAGTGTGTTCCTTTGGGAATAAGGATAGGGGTATTTTTTATCCCTCATAGGCAAATACCCGCCGTACCCGCTCACTGATTCGTGCCAAAATTTCATACGGGATAGTTTCCGCAGCCTTCGCCACTTGCTTAACAGATTGAAATGCTTCTCCTTGCCTACCAAACAAAACGACGTCATCTCCCTCTCTTACATCAGGGATTTCTGTCACATCCAACATGAGCATATCCATGCATATTCTGCCAACCGTAGGAGCAAATCGTTCATTGACCAGACAAGCCAACTTCCCATTCCCCACAGCCCTGAATATTCCATCTGCATACCCAATGGGCACTGTGGCAATGTGGCTGGTTCGGGTGAGGGTATCAGACCTGCCATACCCGATGGTGGTACCAGCTGGGTAAGTATGTATTTGAGAGATAACAGAATGTAAGGTGCCAATTTCCTGAAGGGCAGGAGATTGATCAGGAGCAGGATTTGCCAACGGATTGATGCCGTATAGCCCTATTCCCAATCGAACCATTTCCATGTTCCTTTCTGGATATTGTAAAACCCCAGCTGTATTCAGCATGTGACGGAAGGGAAAAACCCCAAGGGCTGCTTGCAAACGTCCCACCATTTGATCAAAGCACTCAAATTGCTGTTGGCAAAAGCTTGCCTCGGCTGGATCATCAGCGGCGGCTAGATGAGACAAAACAGAAATTAACCTGATGTCAGGATAGGAACCGATTACTTCTATCAATTGATCGATATCACCTTTCTGGAATCCCAATCGACTCATGCCGGTATCCAACTTCAGGTGAAGGGGATAGGAAGGAAGGCCTGCTAAGCGTGCTGCGCGAATGTATGCTTCCAGCAAGTCAAAACTGTACACTTGTGGCTCCAGGTCATAGGCGATCAACGCCTGAAGAGAATTGATGTCCGGATTATTGACCATGATAGGCAAGCCAATTCCCTTTTCTCTCAAAAGAATTCCCTCAGAAAGATAAGCTACAGATAAATATTCCACGCTCTCCCGTTCCAGTACCTGCGCAATTTCCCAGGTGCCACTTCCGTAGGAAAATGCTTTCACCATACACATGACCTTGGTGCCTTCAGGGAGGAGGTTTCGCAGGGTTCTAAGGTTTGACTTCAACGCATTCAGGTCAATTTCCAAATAGGTGGCATTTAACCTTCTGCTGAGAAAGGGGATGAGTTGTTCAAATGCGAATTGGCGGGCTCCTTTCAATAAGACTGTGCTATTCTTAAAGTCCTCATAGGTGATTTGTTTCACCAATTCTTGAGTAGTGGCGTAACTTTGGAAGGACCGAAGTTGAGCATACATGGTGCCAACTGTCCAGATGTGTTGTTCTCCGAAGAGTTTTTCTGCTTCATCCAGGATTTCCTGCTGAAGGGCTTCTTGCTGAGTTCCCTGATGGAGCATATCTGAAAGGATCAAACACTTTCTGGGGTGGGCCTCCTGCTGATGAAGCATCTGGAAGGCGTTCCGGATCGAGTCTACATCGGAATTATAGCTATCGTTGATAATGGAAACTTCCGGATTATCTGTGATGAGTTCTGTGCGCATTTCTACCGGATGGAGCAGCAAGATACGGTCTCGAATCTCTGCCGGTGCTACGCCCATCTCCTGGGCCACTGCAATGGCAAGCGCAGCATTCTCCAGGGCAGCGTTACCTGAAATGGGTAATTGAGCCAGGATATCTCCACAGTGAATATCCCAGCCTTGCTGGGAATTAGGGGCTGCTTCAAGCTCCAGATTGGTGGGTAGGCCTTCTTGATGCAGCCCAACAGTCTTAACCTGTAGCCCTTGTTGGTTCAAATAAGACAGAACAGTTGGTTGACCATTGCCGCACCATAGTGATTGGACATGTTCGAAGAGAAAGCACTTTTCAGCGAGCTTTTGCTCAAATGATTCGAATCCTTCTGCATGGGCAGCCCCCATATGGGTGAGGATACCTGTATCCGGTTGGATCATCTCGGCCAGTAACTCCATCTCTCCTGGTTGGGAAATACCTGCCTCAATGATGGCCAGATCAACTCCTGGTCTCATGCTGAGCAAGGAAATGGCAACTCCTAGTTGACTGTTGTAACTCATTGGGCTTTTCACCAACTGAAAACTTCCTTCCAACAGGGTTGCTAGCCATTCTTTTACAATCGTTTTGCCATTGCTCCCCGTGATACCAATGACAGGGTAAGAAAATTGCTGTCGATGGTGCTTCGCCCAGAGTTGTAGCGTTTCCAGCGAATTTTCCACTAAGAGGTAATTTATATCCGGTAGCCTCACTGGATTTTCCAGGATAAAATTTCTCACGCCTTTTTGATAAGCTACCTCAACAAAATCATGACCATTCCTGTTTGAGGTACCCAATGCAACAAATATGCTCTCTCGTCCATGACTGATATTTCGGGTATCGAAGACCACATATTTGATGGCAGACAAAGGAAATTGTCCTTGAAACAGGTCCTTTGGGAAGACAAAGTTTGCAACCTGCTTGATGTCATAGCTTATACCGAGCATCTTGCCTAAATTGCAGCTTTTCCGTTAATTTTTCTGGAAAAAACAGCGATATTTCGTTATATGGAGAAATCTGCATATATTAAGAATCTTATCTTTTTATCCCATACCACCACAACAACATGATCATTGGCGTACTCAATGAGCTGGACGATCCCCGTGTGGCACTAAGCCCGGAGACGACAGCAAAGCTGGTCAAGTTAGGGCACGAAGTTCATATAGAACCTGGAGCAGGCAGTAGGGCGGCTTTTCCAGACTCGAATTACGAGGAGGCTGGTGCTAATACTTCTTCTCGTGAAACCATTTTAGGTGCTGCTGATTTTTTAGCGGCAATTACTCCTCCTTCGTTGGAAGAGATGGGGAAAATGAAACAAGATGCCATGATTGTGGCGATGTTTAACCCCTTGGTAGAGAAAGATTTTGCTGATTCGGTTGCAAGCTTGCCCGTCCGTGCCTTTAGCATGGATCGAATTCCTCGCACCAGTATTGCCCAGAGTATGGACGTGCTTTCTTCTATGGCTTCCATGGCAGGGTATAAGGCAGTTTTGGTAGGAGCCAATCACCTTCCTGGTTATATGCCCATGTTGATGACTGCTGCCGGAACCATTCCCCCTGCAAAGGTCCTGGTACTTGGGGCAGGGGTTGCAGGTTTACAAGCCATTGCGACCGCGCGCAGACTTGGGGCAACTGTTGAAGCATTTGATGTTCGATCGGCTGTGAAAACCGAGGTGCAAAGCCTTGGGGCCAAGTTCGTAGAAGTTGAAGGGGCAAAAGAGGACGATGCTGCTGGAGGATATGCCGTAGAGCAGTCAGAAGAATACAAGCAGCGACAATCGGAGCTGATTCAAGAACGTGCCACCAAGGCAGACATTGTGATTTCTACCGCCAATATTCCCGGTAGAAAGGCACCTGTGTTGATTAAGGAAAATACGGTTCACAACATGAAGCCTGGAGCAGTAATAGTTGACTTGGCTGCAGCCACTGGAGGCAATTGTGCCTTAACAGAAAATGACAAAGTCATTCAGGTAAATGGGGTTACCATTGTGGGTAAATCCAATTTGCCTGCTGAAATGCCCAACCACGCCAGTAAGCTCTACAGCAACAACGTATTAAACTTCTTCAAATTCATGACGAAGGAGGGACCCGATCAAGTGGATCTCTCCCATGAAATTTTTGAAAAGACCCGAATCGTTTCCGCCACATCCTGATCACCTCCTCAATTCCTAGATTTCAATTCTTATGGAGACAATATTACAGTTTCTGTCCAGCAACCTCGTGATGATTTACGTGGTGGTGCTGGCTACTTTTCTCGGCTTCGAGGTGATCGCGAAGGTCCCTTCGGTGCTGCACACCCCTCTTATGTCTGGAGCAAATGCCATTAGTGGGGTAGTTGTGATTGGTGCCATTCTGTTAGTTCGCCAGGCGGCCCCCGATGATTACCTGTCCCTGGGGCTAGGGTTTCTCGGGGTAATACTCGGGACCATCAACGTTGTTGGTGGGCACGCGGTGACCGACCGTATGCTGGAAATGTTCAAGAAAAAGAAAAAAGCCTGATGCAATACACACAATTATTCGACCTGGGATTTTTGATTGCCGTTGTGATGTTTGTGGTAGGTTTGAGGAGACTGAGTAGTCCAGCTACTGCACGAAACGGTAATTTGTTAGCAGCGGCAGGAATGGGCGTATCCATTCTGCTCGCCTTATTTTATCCATTAGAAGATGCACCGATAGGCCAGAATTTCATCTGGATCATTCTGGGCCTGATCATAGGTGCTGCCATAGGCTGGGTTACTTCCAAGCGTGTAAAGATGACCGCCATGCCAGAGTTGGTGTCCATGTTCAATGGACTCGGCGGTGCTTGTGCGGTGGCCATTTCTATGGTAGAGCTAGGCGGCTATCAACCCCTTTTTGAGGCAAATGCTTCAACTGTGACTGCTGGAGTCCACGCAACGGGTTTGCTGGCCATGTTTGTGGGAGCCGTAGCGTTTACGGGTAGTTTGCTAGCTTATGGGAAACTGGCAGGTATCGTAAATGACCGGAAACTCAAGTTGCCACAGCCTACCTTGATCAACATGGTACTACTGGCCCTAATTGTGGCAGGAATGGTGTACAAGGTGGCCATGCCAGCAGAGCCATTCGGGATAGTGCTTGCCATCATGGGAATCTCTTTGCTGTATGGCTTCACGTTTGTGATCCCGATTGGGGGGGCAGATATGCCGGTGGTTATTTCCCTTCTGAATGCATTCACGGGAGTGGCAGCCGCACTAGCTGGCTTGGTTTATGGCAACCAAATCATGTTGGTAGGCGGTATTCTGGTGGGATCTTCCGGAACCATCCTAACCGTGCTGATGTGCGAAGCCATGAACCGTTCTCTTCTGAACGTAATCATCGGAGGCTTCGGAAGCACGGGAGGGGGAGCTGCTGCTGCAGGAGTTGATGGAGATCAGGTGGCTCGTGAAGTAACCCTGAACGATGCGGCAATCCTCTTGAGCTATTCCGATTCTGTGGTGTTTGTTCCAGGATATGGAATGGCTGTAGCACAAGCTCAGAAAGCTGTTCGGGAGTTGGATGACCTTTTAGAATCCAACGGGGTGAGCGTTCGCTATGCCATCCACCCGGTAGCAGGCCGTATGCCTGGTCATATGAATGTACTCTTGGCCGAAGCCGATGTTCCCTATCCCAAGTTGCTTGACCTGGATGCCGCAAATGACTTCCTCAAAGATGCCACAGTAGCTGTTATCATTGGTGCCAATGATGTGGTAAACCCAGCCGCAAAAGACTCTCCTGGCAGCCCCATTTATGGAATGCCCATTCTCGAAGTCTTGCAGGCCAAGAATACCATTGTCCTCAAGCGTTCCATGGGGACGGGATATGCCGGTGTGCAAAATCCTCTGTTCTTCCACGAAAAGAATCGAATGCTTTTTGGAGACGCCAAAGCCAGTATCGAGAACCTGATCGGTGAGGTGAAGAATACGATTTAAGGTATTAGGTGGAAGCTTTTAGGTGTTAGGGAGACTTTCAAGTGAAAGGTCTTCTTTAGACCTGTAGTCAGACCCCGAAAAGTACGGCTTGACAATATTAGGCTTGCCTTTGTGGAGGATTTCTGCGAAATTCTAGGCACAAACGCATGCTATGACTACTGACACCCTACAACAAATCCTTGCTGGAGGAGAGTTCCTGTTCAAAGAACAGCAACCTGAAGCCCTCTTTTTCCCAGAACAATTCAGTGAAGAGCAAGAACAAATTTTTAACCTCTGCAGAGAATTTATCCAGCAGGAGGTGGTGCCTGTATTAGATCGCTTGGATAAGCAGGAAGAGGGACTGATGGAAAGTCTACTGGACAAGGCAGGCGAATTGGGATTACTGGGGGCTGCCTTACCAGAAAAATACGGAGGTATGGGACTCGATGTAGTGAGTTCCATGTTGATCCAGGAAGGGCTGGGTGACGGTCATGCATTTGCGACGGCCTTCGCCGCCCATAGTGGCATCGGGATGTACCCCATTCAGTATTTTGGTACAGAAGAACAAAGAAAGGCCTATTTGCCCGGTATGGCGGATGGCAGCATAAAACCTTGTTATAATTTGACCGAACCCAATGCTGGATCGGACGCCATGTCTGGAAAGACCAGGGCAGATATGAGCAGAGATGGCAATTCGTATGTCCTCAATGGGCAGAAATGCTGGATCACCAATTCTGGCTTTGCAGATCTCTTTGTGGTATTCGCGAAAATGGGCGGCGAGCAGATGACTTGCTTTTTGGTTCCAAAGGATACGGATGGGCTTACGCTTGGTCCTGAAGAACACAAAATGGGCATCAAGGGCAGTTCAACCCGTCAAGTGTACTATAACCAAGTAAAAGTACCCAAAGAAAATGTGGTAGGAGATATCGGGCGAGGTCATAAAATTGCATTTAACGCCCTGAATATCGGCCGAATCAAACTGGGTGCAGCTGCGCTGGGAGCAGCAAAAAGAGCCTTGAAGCTTTCTATTGATTATGCCAATCAGCGTGAACAGTTTCGTACCAGGCTTCGGAAGTTTGGCGCTATTCAATATAAATTGTCAGAAATGGCCATTCGTAGCTATGCGTTGGAAAGTGCCCTGTATCGAACGGCACAGGACATTGAGCGAAAAGAAAAGGCACTGCTGGCAATGGGAAAGACAGAGTCAGAGGCACTGCTAGGAGCCGCCGAAGAATATGCTGCGGAGTGTGCGTTACTTAAAACATATGGTGCCGAAGTCCAGGATTATTGTGTGGATGAAGGTGTCCAGATTCATGGTGGAAATGGCTTTTCGGCGGAGTATCCGATTGAAAGGTGCTACCGCGACAGTCGCATCACCCGAATCTATGAAGGCACCAATGAGATTAACCGATTGTTTGCCATTAGCCTGATGTTCAAGCGAGCAGCGACGGGCCATATTTGTATGTCTGATCCATGGAAAAAAGTGGCAGGAGAAACCATAGAGCCGCTCGGATCGGGAGCAGGTGCTTCAGAAATCGTGAGTCGCCTGAAAAAGGCAACCTTGCTGATCATGCAAACTGTGCGAAAGGCCAGCGGAGACAAATTACGCCGTCGCCAGCAGTTGAGCATGAACATGGCCGATATGCTGTTGGAAGTATTTCTGGCTGAGGCCGCAGTCCAGCGGTCGGAGAAAGCCTTCGAAAGCAGAAATTCATATGCGGACCTCTTTCAGGCAGCTTCAGAAGTATTTGTTGCAGATGTGGCAAGCAGAATGGCCAAATATGGGAGAGATGCGCTGACCTCCTGCCCTGAGATGAAAGATATAGAAGCAAACCTTCATAAGCTGCAATTGCTTACCGCAGTGCCTTACTGGAACCTCGCAGATCGGAGAATCATGATCAGCGAGGCATTGTGCGAAAAGGAAGGGTATATCTTCAGGTAAATAGTGAACGCTTACAAAAAGCAAAAGGGACAGCCGTATAGGTTGTCCCGTTGGGTTTAGCTAATTTTGGAGAAAGCAAGGAACACTTTTTCCGTTATTTGCTAAATAGACGAAACCGGGGATTCAGTTGCTGCATATAGGTGAAAAAAAAATCACCCCCCTAGATCAGTTCTTGATCCTATTCGTCCTTCTCCAAAAACTCATCTGTGAAGTGCCCCTTTTCCTTGGGTTTGCTGAACTTTTGCTGGTTATAGGCACTGGATTGACCCTTGGGAATGCTCAGGCTGTGCCATTTTTCCCCTGCCAACATACGAGCTAGAAACACAATTTGGCCGACATGATACGCATAGTGAGCCAATTGACGATTAATGGCTTCGGTAACCGTATGGCCTTGGTTACGGATGTAAATGATTCGGTCACGGTCCTCATGCGTCAGCGGTTGAACCGCTTCAAATAACACCTTCCACCCGGCTTCCCACTTATCCCAAAGCTCATCAGCAGTTTCAATATCTGCCTCAAACTCAGCATCTCGGTTACGCCAGGATTTTTCGCCATCAGTGGTGAGAAAATCCGTCCAGCGAGAAAGCATATTTCCCCATAAATGCTTCACCATAACCGCAAGGCTGTTGCTCTCAGGAGAAGGAGCTTCAAATAAATGAGGCTCCCCTACCTGATTCATGGCCCGCTCTCCCAGCAATTTATAATAAGCAAACTGCTTGCGGATACTTTCAAAATATTGATCCTCCATGCCTACTTGCGTTCGTAGTAAAATACGATAGAAGCCTTTTCCA
>JBCDIQ010000182.1:0-11098 GCA_039024295.1 Bacteroidota bacterium
CGGTAAAATGATATGTCAGGCCTGGGGCCGGCAGATAATAACAGAAAACAGAAGCTTAGTTTGAGGAGGTGTAGGTAAGAATTGTTCATGACATTAACAGGTTATAAGGTTATCGTTTGTGATGATACAATGATAGCCTGCCTGTCATCCTCAAACTGGGAATTGGGCACCAGCGGTATTGGGGGTGGTCATGAATGGCACTGTTGATGTCATAAACGGGAATTGGGAAATTTCTACTTCACAAGGAGGAATAATTGAAGGGGTATAAAAACAGGCAGAAGGCTAGCCTTCTGCCTGCTTCATTTTTTGAAAAAGGGGTGCTAAACGGCCCATCTTCGCCTCATCCACAACCCTAATAGCCCTAATCCTGCGACAGCTGTAGCCAGCCATGGAATCATGCCCCAGGGGCCCTGTGGCGTATCATGCCCCCCAACGGGTGCTACATAATTCCGTTCATCCTTATCCATTGGCCCTAACCAAGGCTGGCGGTCTTTGCTGATCATACCTCGGTATTTCTCTACATAGTCTTCATGCTGTGCAATGTCCCATCCTGTAAGTGCTGCTAGTTCTTCCAACTCCTTTTCGCGACGGTCTACCAGTGAGACGAGGTAGTTTTGTGCTTCTTCACATTTCAAGTCACCTTGAGCAGGATTACGCATCACATATCGTCCCTGGAATTGCTCTTTGTTGGGGGTGACCTGAAACTGTAGGTCCTGGGGAAAGCTGTAACGGTTGTACCGCACGTGCAAGCGCGTAATGAACACATCTCCCTGATAATCTGACCCGCCCCAGCCTTGAGGTGCCTGATTGGTCGCCCAGAACACGCCTGCTTCGCGTAAGTCTGCATATGCTGGTGGGGTAGAGGCACAAGGGTCACATTTGACATAATTCGAAGAGCTGATATCCCAGCTGTACTCCAGAAAAACGGCCTTTTTTCCTTCCCTTTTCCAGGCACGGTCAAATACAGAGGTGTAGAAGTCGCCGAACTCATCTCGCACAAAGGTTGGGATATCCCGGTTGGAAGGTACCTTCACTGTGCGGTAGTTGGTGGTTTCGATTCGGCCCTGGTCACTGAAAGCGTACACGATCATGTCCTGGTCGCCGCGGGCATTCGCCATGCCTAGCCGAATGGGTAACCCAAACTTATCGGAGCGAAAGCTCATTTGGATGGGCCGAAGGGTCTCGCCGGTTTTCTGGTCTACCTCGTTGAGGTTGACCTTCACCACGAAAAATTTCATTTGGCTTTTGATGTAGGGCTCAAGCACCTCTGCTGCACCAGCAGGGATTTTGTATTCATTAATCTTCAGCCATTTTTCCAGCCCATCTGATTCCTTAGCAGAAAGGACCAGGATGTCATATTCTCCAATCGAATATTGCTCTTCGATGGTTACGCCAAGGGCGGAGTCTAGCATTTCATCATCTTCTACTTCTATGGAGGTGGATCTTGCAGGTGCTGCCGACATTTCCATTTCATACCTTGGCTGAGGGTAGCAAGGATTTTCATCGTGGTATTCCACCAGTCGAGGGCCAGAGTAGGCATCCAGCTTTTGGAAAATGTCCGGACGAGCCAAGCGTATCTGTTCTTTTTTGATGACAACCGGTACGGGCACCACCATGGCGAAGTCTTCCACTTTGCCTTCAAAATCACTGGACATCGTGATGACGGTCTGCCCATCTTTCCGGACAATGATCACCTGAGAACTTTTGTTGAACAACTTTGCATCAGCCTGGGCCACATAGAACCCACAGAATGCCTGGGCCTGGCCCAGCATGCTGACAATGAGGAGGAGACTTAGGAGTTTTTTAAACATGATTTTTGAGGTTTTAGGGATTAGGCTTTAGGTATTAGGTGCAGGGTTTTAGGCCAAAGATATGAGGCTTTGGGTGATAGGATTTAGCTTTCGGTCACCGAAATAAATCTATCACCTAACGGCTACCACCTTTTACCTATTGATACCAACTAAACTTCTTCCCCTTCAAATAATGGTCGAGGGGAACGGTAAGGGGAGTGATGAACACCAGTGCCCAAATCGGGGCAGTGTGTACGTAATATTCACTGCTTAGCAGGAAGGCAACTACGGCGATGAGGGTGGCCCAGACAATTCGTGCTTTTCGGGTATTAGGGGTAGTGACCGGATCGGTAATCATAAAGAACGTGAACAGTAGCAAAGCACCGTTGGTCATTTGGTGGAAGAAAAAGTCGGCTGGCCAGCCTTTATACAGGACATTCCATCCAAATTGGAGGGCAGAAAAAACAACGAGAAATACCAAACTTGTGTCAATCCGACCCACGCGGAGCAAAACCACCGTGCCGAGCACCCCAAGCACAAACAGCAGAATGACGTTGCTACCCCACTGTCCTGGAGAAATCCATGCTTCTTGTGTGAGGGCAACGGCCGCGACAATGCCAATATTCGCAGGATTGAACAGGTGCTTGCCGTGGAACCGAATCAGAAATTTGCTTCCGATGGCCACAACTCCCGCCAGGGTAAATGCCCATAACATATTGGCTTTCAGTAAGAGGCATAAGCCCAGTGCGGTAATTGCTGCACTTTTAAAGGAGCGCCAGTCTTTGCCTGTCACAGCATTGCCAATGGCCTGGGTTCCCAGGCATGCACCAAAAATGGTGAGGTAGGCAGCCCAGTGGGTATCCCAGCCGAGGCTAAGGATTCCGTAGACCAAAAATCCTCCTAGGTACACCAACTGGAAATGACGACCATCCTGGAGAAAAAATTGGCGAAGGGGGTTCGGTACGGCAAGCGAAGTTATTGCGGACATGTTTATTCGGTGTTTCACATCAAAGACGAACTGGAGAAGACTTTTCCATAAATTGAGAAAAAAAATCCGAATAAATGCGGGGCCAAGTTAAGGTAAAAAGATATGGGGGGATTTTTTGACACATTTTTCTGTAAAGTAAGGCAAAAAATAAAGTACTTATTATCAGGTTTTTATGTGCTAATTATATGGGAATTTTCATGGGTAATTTGGGAAAATCTGTGTAACAGAATTGTCCTGATGTCATTTGAAAAAAAAATGAAGTTCACCACCTTACATATGCTCTAGAGAATTTGTCAATCCGTTGCTGGTAGGTATCACACATCAATCAACTTGTGAGATCATCAACGCCTAGCAAAAATGAAACACCTTTACACCTTATTCCTTCTCGCAGGAGGCTTATGCACTGCGTGGGGGCAGCACCTTGTCTCTCCGTCACAAAGAGGCATAATACATGAATACATAGCCCAAGATTACCTTGATGGAGCTAATTTTCTCAATCGAAGCAATGGACATACTACCTCCTCTTCTGGAGCTAGTATTGGATCGCATTCGGTCAACAGCCTGAAAATCGGCGAATCATCTAACGCCTACAGTTACCTGAGCCAAAGCACCAACCAGTTGTATGCCATTCCTGGTTTGGGAAATGGCGGAGCAATTTCTTTGGTCTATCGCCAAAATATCAACAGATGTGGAGGAATGGTAGGAGACAATGGTAGGTTACGACTTTCCTTCTCGGCAGACGGAGGACAAAACTGGGACGTAGGTGCAGCAACTGTGCCTACAACTCCTCCTTTTACAGGTTGCTGGGGAATAGGCCTCGTCAACCCGAATTATACACGAGCATCCAGATACCCAAATGGCATTCTGTACCAATTATCAGGATCAACTGAACTGGATAGTCTGAGCATGGTATATGTTGCTCCTGTATTACAAACCAGCGGTAGCGGTTGGGATGGTAATGTGCGCGGGATGGTTCGCGGCCTGAATACAGGCAATATCATCTCCATGCAAGAAGAATATGTCCAGCAAAATGGCGACCACTACCAAGCCTATAGCCTTACCCATCAGCCGGGAACCGATAACTTCTGGTACCTATCCCGTGAATTTGTCAATGGCGAGCCCACAGATGTAATTATCCTGAACAAGGGTACTTACAATTCCGCCAAACGCCAAATTGACTGGACAGAATACCGACGGTTTACCCTGAACCTGGATGTGTCTTTTGATGGGAATAGCCGCTTGGTGAGTACCCATATTGCCTTCAGTCCGGATGGTCAGACGGGATACATAGGTTGTCTGGGTGATATTACCAATGGACAGGATAGTGTCTACGCGCCCATTTTCATTGAGTCAACCGATGCAGGAACCACCTGGGGGACGCCTTATGAATTTGATATGCGTAAGTTTCAGCAGTTGCGAGACGAACTGTTGGGTGCGGTTGCATTAGATTCTGTATTTGACGGACAGGGGAATTTTTTGACCCTTGACACAGTCAGTGTACTGACAGGGATCGCAACCTGTGCATTTACCTGCGATTTAGAGGTAGATAAAAACGGGTATCCTCATTTATTGGCACTGGTAGGGGGGGCTTCTACCGTAACTGATCCTCGGCCTGGATACACCATTTCGGGAGCACTGTATCTGTTATATGATTTCACCAAAGATCAATTCGGAGATTGGAACATGATGAAAGTAGCCGATCAGGGGACGCTGAGGGGCTGGTTTGGGGACCTTGGCAGTTCGGATGATGCAGAATATTTTTCAGTAGATTGCTATCCAACGGTTAGCAGGTCAGCGGATGGAGAACTGATATTCTACCAGTGGACCGATACAGATACAACAGGAAACTTTACGCCGCTACCGAGTATTCCCGGGCAGCCAGATCAGTGGAACCATTCTCCCAACTTATTGGGACGGGCTTACGACCTGGCGGTAGATAAATTGACACCCATTCAGAATTGGACCATCACAGATAGCACCTGGACGGGACGCGTGCTTATTCCACGGGCCAGCGACCTGGTGCTGGAAAATGGAGACGACTATGTGGTTCCCATGACCATCATGGAAATGGATGGTACCTCTGCGCTCCAGAATGTTTCTTACTGGTATTTCAGTGACATTGGATATGACCGTATCCAGGATTTTACCCTTAGTGCCAGGTTTTTCCATAATTGTAAGTCTGCTCCTTTTGCTAATACAAGTTCTGCCACCCCGGCAGATTGCAACACGAATACCAATGGAGCCGCTGCTGTTTCGGCTTCAGGAGGAGTGGGGAGTTATACGTACCAATGGCAAACTGGGGCTACCACCAGTTCTATTTCTGGGCTCTCAGCCGGGGTATATGAAGTAGTCGTCACAGACTCTTTGGGGTGTTCGGATAGCCTTGCGATTGCAGTAAATCAGGCGGGTGCTCCTGCTCTCACGTTGTCAGGCCTAAAGGATCCCCTTTGTGCAACCTCCAACGATGGAGAAGCCAATGTGACCTTGACAGGTGGCACAGCACCCTTTACCTATTCCTGGCAATGTAGCGGAGAAACCACCCAGGCTGCCACCAACCTCTCGGGAGGAAGGTGCGTGCTGGAAGTAACAGATGCAAATGGCTGCAAATCTTTCGCTCCCTTCAAACTTAATGCTCCCTCACCTCTTCAGGCTCAGTTGGCTGCTACTGCAGTAAATTGTTTTGGGGACCAGAATGGAACGGTAAACGTACTGGCCACTACCGGCGGTACACCGCCTTTTGCCTACCAGTGGAATGACCCCTCCAATTCAACTGGGCAAACCATCAATAACCTAGTGGGAGGATGGTACCAGTTAACTGTGACTGACGACAATGGATGTGTGCTGTTGGACAGTGTACAGGTGGCAGAACCCGCGGTGCTGACTGCCTCTACGAGTTCTACCGATGTCACAGACTTGACCTTTTGTGATGGGACCCTTACCACGTCCGTAGCTGGGGGAACCGCGCCTTATTCTGTGGAGTTATTTGACGCCAGTGGACAACCGGTAGGAAATGGCACTTTTGTATTCGGGTTGTGCCCAGGTGTTTACGAAGTATGTGTGACGGATGACAATGGCTGTGAAACCTGTGCACAGCAGGAGGTCCTACTTCTTACTAGCCTTGAGGGAAGCCTTCCCGGATTGGAGGCCTTTTCGTTAGCTCCAAACCCTGCTGTTGATGAAGTGATTCTCAACATCCGAATGGGTTCCCCTGAGCAGATCAACCTTCACCTATTGGATGCCATGGGCAGGGAAGTTCAAGCCCCGAAGCAAACGTTTTCCTCTTCCTGGACCCAGAAGATTTCTACGGACAACCTTTCGAATGGCATCTATTTCATCCGGTTGTCTACCTCAAGAGGAAGCCTGACCCGGAAGTTGCTGGTTAAGCATTAATATGTTGGAAATGTAATGTTTGTTTAGATAAGAATAGAGACTAAGGTGTGATCATCTGTGTGTGACGGATGACAAGGGCGGGTTCCGAATGGGGCCCGTCCTCTTTTTTGTCAATTTGGCAGGAAAATGACCCGAGGCACATCTATTGATTCAACAAAACGGCTATTGTGCCAAAGAATCTACAATTCCTCTCAATGATAGAATTTATTGCTTCTCAAGATACACCTGCCTTTCCGGCAGAAGAACCTATTCAACCTTCCGATGATCAATTGCTGGACGCTTATTCCAAGGCAGTGGTGAAAGCCGCTGGTGAAGTGAGCCAGTCAGTGGCCCATATTGAAGTAAGCAAGCCTCAGCCTCAAGGCCGCAGTCGCAGACGTGACAACGGTTTTGGTTCCGGCTCAGGATTCGTCATTGCCCCAGATGGATTTATTGTAACCAACAGCCATGTGGTGTCTGATGCCCGTGAAATTCGGGTGAGCCTTCCCGATGGGCGCAGCTTTGAGGCCCAGATCATCGGGGATGACCCAGCCACAGACCTTGCGGTTATCAAAATTGCAGAAGATCGCCTTTCCTACACCCGGTTTGGAAACTCTGCTCAGCTTCAAGTAGGCCAATTGGCCATTGCAATAGGCAATCCATACGGGTTCCAGCACACCGTAACGGCTGGCGTGGTAAGTGCACTGGGGCGTTCCTTGCGTTCACAAAACGGCCGCCTCATTGACAATGTGATCCAGACAGATGCTGCCCTCAATCCTGGAAATTCTGGTGGCCCACTGGTGAACAGTAGGGGAGAAGTGATCGGGGTAAATACGGCGATAATCCTGCCTGCTCAGGGAATTTGTTTTGCGACTGCCTCCAACACGGCGAGCTACATCGTGAGCCAGTTGATTACCAAAGGAAAAATTCGCCGTGCCTATTTGGGCATTGCCGGACAGCAGGTCAATCTTCCGGAAAGAACGCAAAAGCGACTGGGGTTATCGAAGCCTTCTGGAATTTTGGTCCGTAACCTGGAGGCTGATGGTCCTGCCGAGCAGGGAGACCTCCGAGCAGGAGATGTTATCCTGGCATTTGAGGATCAGTCTGTTGGCTTGGTGGATGACCTCCACAAACTGCTGGAAGAGCCTCAGATCGGAAAGCTGGCTGAATTGATGGTCTTGCGCCAAAACCGACTCATTCGGGTTAAGGTACGGCCTGGGGAGTTGCCGGGATAAGATGTTAAGTTTGTAAAGTACTTAAGCGGTATTCTCAAAAATACCGCTTATTTTTTGTCCCAAAGGTTAACCCAGCATGTATGGACCTTGGTGATTTTGTTAAAAAATACAGAGAAAGACTTCTCCCGCTGCTTATTTGTCTGGTAATTCCTTGGTTACAGATAATTAATTCTGCTCCCTATCGGGAGAGCTTGGGGGTCGGTGAGCTTATCGGAAGGTGGCTGTTGATAGCTACTTTTTTGCTGATTATCTGGTACGCAAACGATTATGTCATTTCTTCCTTCAAGAACAAGTTCCTCCTTATCCCTGCTAATATTTTGGTAGTAGGGGTGATTTTGGGTATTCAAGCCCTTCTGATACAATTTGGCCCTGAGATAGCTGATAAAGAGCCTGTTGGGCTGATTATTTTCCGCATGAGTATCGCATCCACCTTGTTCATAACCATACAAGGGAGTATGCATGCAATCCGCCAGAATGCCCAGCTAAAAATGGAAAATTATGCTTTGCAGTCTGAAAATTATCGCGCCCAGCTAGACCAGCTGAAAAAGCAGGTGAACCCTCATTTTTTGTTCAATTCGTTGAGTACCCTTCAGACCATGATCCATTCGGGACATGAGCAGAGCGAGGAATTCGTTTATCAGCTTTCGGATGTATATCGGCAATTGCTCCAGACACGCGAAACGAATGTGATCAGCCTACAAAAGGAATTAGAGTTTTTAAATGCCTACCTCTTTCTCCTAAGGAATCGGCATGAGCATGCCCTCGAAATTGACATCAAAGTGGAGGAAGGATCACTTGCATACAGCTTGCCGACTTTTGGGCTACAATTACTGGTGGAAAATTGTACCAAGCATAACATTGTCTCTGAACGGAATCCGCTCAAGATTGAGATTTTTCAACGTGATCCGATGACCATTACGGTATCCAACAACCTCCAGCCTAAGCGAAATGTCCAATCTTTTGGGGTTGGACTGGAAAATCTAAAAAAACGATATGAACTCATGGGCATCGAAGATGGGGTGGTGGTGGAGCAAGACGATACACACTATTCTGTGACCTTAAAGCTATTCTGATGGTACATGTATTGGTGGTAGAGGACGAGAAGCGGACAGCAGACATGCTGAAAGAGCTGATTGAAAACCAATCGGATTATCTGGTGGTAAACGTCTGTGACAGCATTGATTCGACTGTTGCCTATTTACGCAAAAACCAGCAGAAGCTTGACCTGATATTTCTCGACATCCAGCTGGCAGATGGGGAGAGCTTTGAGATTTTTGGCGAAGTAGAGGTGACCATACCCGTAATTTTTTGTACGGCATATGATGAGCACCTCCTCAAAGCCTTCCAACACAACGGCATCAATTATCTTCTGAAACCCATTCGGGAGCAAGACATTGATGAAGCCCTTTCGAAGTTTGAACGCCTCCGGTCTTCTTTCAGTAAAAGCCCGGGCCAGACCAGCATTCAGGTACAGGAACTAATCCAAGACCGGAAACCCCTTCAAAAAACCTTTTTGGCTCGCTACCGAGACAAAATGATCCCAGTTTCGGTAAACGACATTGGGTTTATCTTGCTCAAAGATGAAGTGGTGTACCTGTACACCTTTGATGGAGAGCGATTCCCGGTTTTCAAGAAGATGGAGGAAATAGCACAGGCACTCGACAGCAACCAATTCTTCAGGATCAACCGCCAAATGATGGTGAATCGGGAGGCAATCCGGGAGATAGAACCCTACTTCAACCGCAAAGTCGTGGTTTTCTTGACCTTTGAACTGCCTGAAAAAGCCATCGTGAGCCGCTTGAAGGTATCTCCCTTCATGAAATGGATAGAAGGATCTTAGCCAGCTGGTATCTCTCTGAGCCTCTTTCCTTGTAGTTAGCCCTTCCAACTTAGATGGGTTGGTGTTCAATTCCCATTTCGATTTGTTCAATTCGCTGGTTTTTGCCCCTCAAACGCCTTAAGGACTCGTCAAATTTGAGTGTAAAGCAAAAACAACATGAAACAAACGATCATCTTTTTCACCTTGTTGATGGTAGCAGCTACCGTTCAAGGATTAGCCCAGACCAGCGGCGATAAAATCTGTGGTACCTGGGTAAACGAAGAGAAAACTTCCCACATCGAAGTCTACAAGGAATCTGGAAAATATTTTGCCAAGATCAGTTGGATGAAGGAGCCAAATACGAGTTCCGGAAAGCCAAAGACTGATCGCAACAACCCTGATTCCAAGTTAAGAGATCAACCAATTTTGGGGCTGGTAATTGTCTCTGATGTTGAATATCGCGGCGGAAAATGGAAGAATGGGACGCTTTATTCTCCTCAGAAAGGGCAAACGGTAAACTGCTCTTTTGATTTGGCCAGCGAAGGGGAGCTTCTCTTGACCGCTAGCAAAGGATTCTTTTCTACCACTAAAACCTGGACCCGCTTGTGAAACGCCCGATCAATATGATCTGGGCAGGAATATGGGTGGTCGCCTGGCAGCCGCTCCTTGCCCAGGAAAGCCAAGTGGTATTACAAGACGTAGCGCAAGCTGTGAGTCTTGCCTGGAAACAGAACCCCGAGCTTGAGGTGTATCAATTGCAGCACCAGAAAGCTGAAGCCGAGAAGCGGTCTGCTCAAGGGGCTTACCTCCCCCAAGTTTCTGCGACAGCCAATGGTCAGTACAACATGGACCTTGCCACGACGCCGTTTCCCTCGGAGTTAGGGGTCCTTCTCGGCGAACCCGGCCAGTCGGTAGAAGTTCAGTTCGGGCAGGCATACGCTTACAATGCAGGAATCAATATTACCCAGAATATTGTAGACTGGCAGGCCCTGCAACGAACCAGAATAAGCCAAGCTGCAATTAAAACGAGTGAGGCTCAAACGGCGGCCTATCGTCAGCAACTGGCAAATCAAACGGCCCTTAGCTATTATACCGCTCTTATTGCCCAGGAGGCGTTGGAGGTGAACCAGAAGGATTTGCAAGTAGCACGCAGCATTCTTCAGCTTTCTGAAGAAAAATTCAGGCAGGGATTGATCAATCAGTTGAGCCTGAATCAGGCTAAGATCAATGTCAATAACCTCAAGCAAAGCGCGGCTTCCACGCAGATTCTGCTGGACCAGAGCATAAATCAGTTATCGCTGTTGTGCGGCCAAGTAAATGGAGAGGAAATCAAGCTGGCAGGAAATTCAAGCCTGGATGACCTGACCTTTCAACAGGTGCTGAACCAGGACCAGAACCTCCGGGTGTTGAAGCAGCAATTGGTACAAACAGAAACGCAATTAAGCCTCCAGCAAAGTGCCTATTTGCCGACCCTGTCTTTCTTCTCCTATTTCGGTCAGCAGCAGTTTCGTGATGACTTGGGCCTTTCATTTTCAGGCGATGCCTGGACCAATTACAACTATCTGGGCCTTAGCTTGTCGGTGCCAATTTTTACAGGGTTTTCTTCAAAAAACCAGGTAAAAATGGCAAAACTGGACCGTGAGATTGCCTGGGTAAAATTGGCCAACGAGACGGAAACCTCAGTAGCTAAAGACCAACTCCTCACGAAAAATTACCAGCAAAGCCTGCTTGCTGCCAGAGCCGCACATGACAACTTCCTACTCAATGAGGAAAACAGTGAATTGTCAAATCAGCAGTACAAACAGGGCCTGATCAGCTTGGATGCATACTTTCGCGCCTTTGATGATTACCTCAAAGCTGAAAATACCTACCTGAACGCCCTTTCGACCCTTTATTC
>JBCDIQ010000183.1:0-11056 GCA_039024295.1 Bacteroidota bacterium
CAGGCGCAGGAAAATCGGTATTTCTTGTATGACGACGAGGGGAATATTGTGTTTAGAAGGATGTTCCTGGCGAACAATAGAACTTACTTTGACACGTTAAATTTGCCTGACGGGTGCTACCATTTTGTGTTGGAAGACGATCAGCGAGGATTCCTGGGAAATGACGGACTTTCCTTCTGGAACCATGGTACTTCTGGAAATGGTTATGCACGATTTGTCAATCCCGACGGTAGTTTTGCCATTTCTTTTGAACCGGATTTCGGTGCGAGTATTTCCCATCAATTCACCATTGGCTACAATGTGGGGGAAGAATTTTTGGATCGGGAATGTATAGATGTGACCTCTAATGCTCCCCAACAGTCTAAGGCACTAGATATTAAAATTTCGCCTAACCCGAATGAAGGGAAATTTTACGTACATTTGCCCGAAATGTCCAATCAGTCAACTTGGAATATCATACTGTACAATGTCATGGGACAAACTGTATGGGAGAAAGAAGTGTCGGCTCAAGGGACTCGCCTCCAAGCAGTTGACGTTTCCTTACCAAGTGGTGCTTATTGGATCAGAGCAAGCTCGGGTGAATATATTTTGACCAAAAAATTAACCATTGAATAACCCGTAACCTCGCAACGCACACGTTATTCAGCAGATTGAATAACACCTTCCAAACTCAATTTTTAGCTAAATCATTTTTCCTATGAAAAAACTTAATGCCCTAATTGTACTACTAGCCTTATTGGCATCTGTTACCATCTTTACTGGTTGTGGTGGAGACGAAGATGATCCGTTAGCAGTTGGTCCAACCCTTACATTTGGAGCGGGTGCTGGATTTACCACGGGTGATGCCACCATTGAACCCAATGAAATCATTACTGTTCAGGTGAACGGTGTTGCAGGTGATGCGCGTATGGCTACTTTTTCTATCGAAGAAGATGGAAACATACTGAATGCAAACCGTATCACAGTAACTGACCTTAACGCAATGGACATCACTGCAAACCCTATTTCTTTGAGCGGTGATGAGCGTGATAATTTCACTTACCTGATCACCATTATTGGCCGTGATATGGATGGTACCAGCAATACCTATGGCTTTAGTATTGAAGACCGTGATGGTGTAATTACTACTGAAACATTTACCATTACAATCGAAGTACCAGTTGTAACTACCCCAGTCGATAGCATTGGCGGTGTATTGTTCAATTCAGCTGGACCAGTAGGTACTGGAGGAATTGATTTAGATACTGGAACCGGAACTGGATCAGGTCAGACAATGCCTGCACCTGATTCTGAATTGAGGGATTTAGGTATTGATGGTGGTCAGCTTGACCAGAACTGGTTGCAGAAAATTGCTCCTATTAACAATGCTGTTTTAAGGACACCTGATCCAACTTTTAGCTTTGCAACTACTGCAACGAAAGAAGCGTTAGCTGCTTCCTATGCTTTAGGAACAGATATTATGGAATCTGAGAAAATTTCTGAAGGAGATGAGTTCTTAGTACAAAATGCAGCAGGAACCATATTTGCTATTCGCTTTGATGAAGTCAATGTCACCCCAAGCGACAACGATGACAACTACGTCATCTCGATTAAAAAGTAATGTTTAGTTAACACATACTTATACAGCTGTTCCGGCCCCGCCGGGGCAGCTTTTTTATTCACCTCAATTATTATCTCTTATTCCCAATGAAAAAGCTAGCAACTATTCTAAGTGTACTTGCACTTGTATTCATGGTCGCTTGTAGCGACGAATCGGCTGACAAAGCCCAGGATGCTGCCAACGATGCAGCCGAAAAAGTAGAAAATGCCACAGAACGTGCGGCCGATGAAACTGCCCTCGATGCAATGGTTGACTCTATGGCCAATATGGCGGATTCTGTCGCGACAGACGCCGCCAATGCTGCCGGCGAAATGAAGGACAAAGCAACTGAAGCAGCTGAAGGCGTAAAAGCCAATGCTACTGAAGCTGCCGAAGATGTCAAGGAAAATGTAGACGCTGTAACTGGCGAAAAGTATTGACCTTGTCTTTGAAAACAAGCATGAAGCCGCTCCTTCGAGTGGCTTTTTTTATTCCCAGCTGTTGGTGACCAAGCTGCCCTTTTCGGGATCATTTTTCACAAACAGGCAGGTATCAATTTCCTGTTGAAGCTCTTCCACATGTGAAATGATGCCCACAATTCGGTTTTCTTTCCGAAGGGATTTGAGCGTTTCAAAGATCACCCCGAGGGATTCCCGGTCTTGAGAGCCAAATCCTTCATCTATAAAGAAGAAATTTTGATGGGCTTTGGCCTGCTGTTGTACCTGGGCAGCCAAGGCCAAGGCAAGGCTAAGTGCGGCCTGAAAGGTTTGGCCTCCAGATAAGGTTTTGATAGACCGCAGTTGTCCCCCATGTAGGTAGTCACGGACTTCAAAGTTGTTATCTGCAGAGATTTCCAGGCTCAGGGCCCCTCGTGTGAGCTTGCGAAAGCGATCATTTGCCATGAGGCAGAGGTTTTGTAAAAATACGCCTGAAACATAGTTGACAAACCCGCTTTGGCGAAACATCTTTTTGAGGGTGTTGATGTTTTCCAGGCGCAGTGCCAGGGCTTTTCCTTTTTTTTCCAATACCTCTTTTTCTTTGAGCTGGGCATTTAGTCGTTCCAATTCTTGCTGGAAGCCTCCTAGTTTCCGCTGGGCCAGGGTGATTTCTTCTGTTATCGTTTCAAGCTGCTCTAGTAAGGTGTCAAACTTTGCTTGGTTGAACTCTCGGGGGCCGATCTGTAAAATCAGTTGTTGTTCTTGTTGCTGCGTAGCGTGGCGGTGGTTGCGAAACGCTATCAGCTCAGATCGTTCGGTTTGTATATTGATGGGATTCGCCAGGATGTTATCAATGGATTCCAGGCTCGCAAATGAGGCCTCCGTTAATAGCTGAAGCATTTCCTGAACCGCCAGGGCCAGTTTACTCTGGACCTCTTTTTTTCGCTTTACGGCACTCTCCTGTTCTCCCTTTAGCATGGCCAACTGCTGCTGGTGCTGAAGCAGTTGCTTTTCTGTTTCTTCAAACAGTTGCTCAACCTCCTCATATCGCTTGCGGTGGGTCTGGGCTTCCTGCTGAAGGTGGTAGGCTTCCATCCCCTTAAATGCTTCGAACTTCAAGGTTTGCAAACTGCCAACACGTGTTTGAAAGGCCACCTCCAGTTGATTTACTTCTGCCTGGATGGCGGCTACTGCCTCCCGGTATTTTTTCAGCTGTTCCTTTTTCTTCTCCAGAACTGCTTCCTGCGCTTTGGCTTGCTCATGGAGTTGTTGGGTTTCTGCTTCAGCCATTTTGGAGAGTTGCAGAATGTCAGCCAGCTTTTCCGGATGATCGGGATCATACTGAGACCAGGTAAACTGTTGCTTGTGGTCAATTTGTCTGCCTTGGAGTTGGGTAATGCTTTGCTGGGTGGTCTGTTGTTCTTGGGTATTTTTATCAAGTTCCTGGAGCAATACCTGGACCTGGTTACAGGCATCTATTGACTGCGCTGCTGACTGCCGGGCAGCATTTAGCTTATCAGCTAGCTGTGCGATGGCCGTTTCCATAGCAGCAGGGTCCGACTTTTGAGGATGATGGGTGGCACCGCAAACAGGGCAAGGTTTCCCTTCTTGCAAGTCTTGCACATAGGCACTCATTTCCTGGCGTGCCTTTAGGTTGGCGAGCTCAGCAGTTAGGGTGGTTACTTGTTGTTGGTTTCGCTCGTTAAGCTGGTCAATGAGTGCTGCGATCTGAGGAAAATCAAGGGAAGCCTGCGAAGGGTCGAGCTTTACCTGTTGGACCAATTTCCGTTTGGTATTTTCCAGCCTGAGGTAAAACTCTTGAAAAGAAGTCAGGTGTTCCTGCTCCCGCTGGATTTCTTTTTGGATAGCTGATGCTTCATCAAACCACCTTTGAACGGCAATCACTTCTCCAGTATCTGGCAGGTTTTCTCGAAGCTGCCGAGTTCGCTCACGTCCAGATTTGAGCTTTGCTTCCAAATCCTCTATTTCAAGTTGTATTTCCCGGATCATCCCTTCCCCTTTGGGGATTCGTGCTTGTTGCTCCTGAAGGATTTGCTCTTTTTCCCGTAAATCGACCACTTGTTCCAATTCCTCAGCTTTGCGTAAAATCTGGTCTCGGTCCAGAAACTGTTCCTTTATGGTGGGGAATATTTTTTGAAGCTTCCCAATCGCTGCACGCTGGGATTCCTGATCCACTTCAATGGCATGAAGGCGCTTTTCCAGTTGGTGGATTTCGTCTTGGAAATCTCGTTTTCGGACCAGGAGTGGATGAAAAGTGGCAAGGGCTTCTTGGTACTGGTTCAGTTGGGTTTCTCGCTGCTCCATTTCGGCGGCTTGTGCATCTAATGCTGCCAGAGCCTGCTGGGTTTTTGTGAGTTGAACCATCAGGGCTTGCACCTCTTCCAATTGTTGGCGTTTCTTGACTAAATCCTCTTGGCGTTTTTGAAGGAGATGAAGGGAAGCTTCACTTTTATGGATTTCTTCCTGGGTAACCTGAACCACATCTGGGGTTACGTTGGCCAATTGAGACAACAGGGCATTATTGGTGTCCCAGGCCGACTGGGTGCGTGCTTCCACCTTGACTGTTTTGTCATATAATTCAAATTTCTCCAGTCCAAAAATTTCCCGTAGCATCCGCGTACGCTCGGTATCGGTGAGTTGCAAGAACTCTTGAAACTTCCCCTGGGGAATGATGATGGTTTGGCGAAAGTGGTCATAAGTGAGTCCCACAATTTCGGCGACACTGTCAGGTTGGATGGGCACCCATTCTTCTTGTTCCCATTTATAAGCCGACCTGTCAGACTTACCTACTTTGTCAAACTGCTTTCGGTTACGTTTATGTCGGGTGATAAACCGATAGCGTGTACCGGTTTGCTCAAAAATAAAATCAATCAGCAGCTCATCTGATCGGAGGTTCATCATGTTGTACCCGCGCTTATCTTTGCGGGAAAGACGTTCAGATTCTCCGTAAAGGGCAAAGGTAATCGCCTCCAGAATTGAAGACTTGCCGCTACCTGTGGCCCCAAAAATTCCAAATAATTGTCCCTCTCTTAGCCGAGTGAAGTCTATGACCTGGGGAGTATGCTGGTATGAATACAGCCCTTTTAAAGTGAGAGAAATGGGGAGCATAAAGAGCTGTTAGGTATTAGGTGATAGCTAATAGGTTGACAGCGATCAGTTTTCGGTTTTCAGCCAGATAAAAATAACCTTTTTAATACTGTTGAGCGAAGCGAAATCCTGCAAAGCGGGGATAACCGTCGACTGTAAACTTCTCTAAAGATGAATCAATCGTGGTCAGTACGCAAATCCCGGGGGGATCATTTTTTCAATTTGGGATAGACAATTTCCTTTCGAAGTCCCTGGGCGTCATATTTGGGAGTAGGAGGGAGGCTAACGAGATGAGGCTGCATATTGGCTGAGATGGCCAGGGCCAATGCATCGATGAGGTCGTCAGTAGCGACTTCCTTTTTCAGAAACTGCTTCCTTGCATGTTGAATGAGATTTTTCGCTCCTGGTAAGTGTATTTCCATCACCTGTATGCGTTCCTGTGAGCCTTCAAGTATTTTTTTGCTGTGGTGCATAGGAATTCCGCCAGCTAATCCTAAAAAGACTACCTCCGGATGAGCCTCGCGGATTTTATCCTGATATGCTGGAGATTGTATTAACAGCTCGTCTACTTCACGAATTTTGGGAGAGATGAACCAGCTTTGTTTAGAAATCTTTTTTCCGGTCAGGGCTTGATTAGCTAAGCAGGCTTCTTCATATGTGGAAGCATAAATCGCAGGGCGGGTAGGAACTGGGAATACGCTGGAACTCCTGACTCGCGTTAGTAATTTTCTGGCTTCCTGATCACAGGTCCTGGGTGTTGAGTCTGGCAATCCAATCGGAATATCAATGAGCATTAGGGAAAAATGAGGGATGGCACTTATCACCTCATGAACATTTTTCCACAATCGACATTGCCAGTTGGCCCCATTGGTACAACTCCAGGTGATCCAGCCCGCCTTACAACCGTCCAACCCAAGCGTGGTGACATTATTTCTCATTTGCCAAACATCTAAAGCATTGTATATTTACTCTACAACACGCATTAACACACATGAATTACCGTATTTCTCTTTTCTTGTTCTTCGTTCTTGTAAATTCTTTGCTCTTTTCTCAGGAAAAACAGCTCACCTTCATCGACGCTGTTAACCCTGCTTTTATCCCATCCTACCTATCCCAGCTCTCCTGGCAAGGAGGCAGTGAGGTCTTTGCCTATGTCGACAATGAGAAAAATATCCTTATGCAGGGTAATACCAAGGGGGAAACAAAGCCGCTTCTGAGCCTGGATCAATTGAACCAGTATATCGAAGGGGATGACCTGACTCGTTTTCCGCGCATTACTTGGCATACGGGCGATCAATTTTATTTCCTTCACGCAAATGGCTTGCATAGCTATGCCATCAGCTCGCGCACCTTTACCACCCATGCCAAGCTGGAAAAGGGAGCCGAACACATTGAGGTCAGCCCTACGTTGGATGTGGCCTTCACAGTTGATGGTAACCTATATGTATGTCCGGAGGGTCGAACCAACCCCATTCAGGTGACTACTCAGGGCAAATTTGATATTGTGTATGGGGAGCCTGCTTCGCGAAATGAGTTCGGGATAAACGCTGGAATTTTTTGGTCGCCAAAAGGGAATAAAGTCTGTTTCTATAAAATTGATCAAAGCAAAGTGGGCAACTACCCATTGATCAATTACATGGAACCCTTGGCAGAATTTACGCCCATTAAATATCCCATGGCAGGAACGCCAAGTCAGCATGTTTCACTCGGCGTATATGATTTGGATGAAAATTTGACCTATTACCTAGAAACTACTCGTCTGGACGAAGAGGCCTACCTGACCAATGTAACCTGGGCACCGGATGCCAAGACCATTTATGTGGCGGCGGTAAATCGGGACCAGAATCAAATGGACCTGAACGCGTATCGGGCCAAAAATGGAAAATACCTGAAAACCCTGTTTACCGAAACCCATGAGAAATATGTAGAGCCTGAACACGGCCCCATGTTTTTTCCCATGAGTACAGACAAGTTCTTATGGCTAAGCGAACGGGATGGCTACCAGCATATCTATGTGTATAACACCAGCGGCAACATGACCCGCCAGTTAACTTCCGGGGAGTGGGAAGTGACGAGCATTTTGGGGATTGATGAAGACGAAGAAAATGTTTTCTTCATGGGAACCAAAGAAGGGCCGCTGGAGACCCATGCCTACAAAGTCTCACTGGCGAACGCCAGCTTAACTCGGTTAACCAAAGAGAAAGGAACCCATCTGTGTAAGTTGACAGAAGCAGGAAGATACCTGATCGATATTTACAGCAACCGTAAGGTGCCCCGTGCTACGCAAATCATTGATACCAAAAAACAGAAGTTGACAGCTACCCTGTTGTTGAGCCCCAATCCATTGAAAGAATATCAGTTGGGGAAGTTAAGTATTAGCAGCTTGAAAGAACCAGGTGGTCAGACCTTGTATACACGAACTATTCTGCCCCCGGATTTTGATTCTACTAAGCAATACCCTGCGGTGGTATATGTGTACGGGGGGCCTCATGTGCAGCTGATTCGAGAAGAATGGTTAGGGGGTGCTCGTCTGTTCTTGCAGATGTTGGCCCAAAAAGGCTACGTGGTGTTCACCCTCGACAATCGGGGTTCCTCTCATCGGGGGCTGGGGTTTGAGCAGGAAACCTTTCGCCGAATGGGGACTCCGGAAGTTGAAGATCAACTGGCAGGCGTGAAGTACCTCAAAGGCCTTCCGTTTGTGGATACCACCCGAATTGGGGTTCACGGATGGAGCTATGGAGGGTTCATGACTACCTCCCTACTGCTAAAATCCCCCGGTACCTTCAAGGTAGGCGTGGCAGGAGGACCTGTGATCGACTGGAAGTACTACGAGATCATGTACACGGAACGGTATATGGATAGCCCGGAGCAAAATCCCGACGGGTATAAGGAGTCCAGTCTGCTTACGTATGCCCAAAACCTGGAAGACAGGTTGCTCATCATTCATGGGTTGCAGGATGATGTGGTGGTTCCGCAGCACTCACGGGTATTCGTACGGGAGTGTATCAAATTGCGGAAGCAGTTGGATTATTTTCCTTACCCGACCCATCAGCACAATGTGTTGGGAATTGATCGCGCCCATTTGTACGAAAAGATTTACCGGTATTTTGAGGAACACCTGTAGTTCCGCTTCATTCCTCTAGGAGATCTGGCCTGAGTCGCCGGGTCTTTTCAAGGGATTGTTCCTCTCGCCAGGCATCAATTTTTGCTTTATGGCCGGAAAGTAGGACATCGGGAACTTTGTGTCCCTCAAACTCAGCCGGACGTGTGTACACCGGAGCATCAAGTAGGCCATCTTGAAAGGAGTCAAACAGGGCAGAGCCTTCATCTCCGATCACGCCGGGCACAATTCGTGCAATGGCATCTGTCAGCACCAGGGCCGGGAGTTCCCCTCCCGAAAGCACATAGTCACCAATGGAAATTTCACGGGTAATGAACAGGTCACGTACCCGTTGGTCAATGCCTTTGTAGTGCCCGGCAACTAATATTATGTTGTTCATCAGGGACAATTCATTTGCGACAGACTGTCGAAAGGTTTCCCCATCTGGGCTGAGGTAAATAACTTCGTCATAGGTCCTTTGTGCTTGTAAATGCCGAATGCAAGCAGCCAGTGGTTCGACTTTCATGACCATTCCCGGTCCGCCTCCAAACGGATAATCATCTACCTGACGGTGCTTTCCTTCGGCAAACTCCCGTACATCATGTACAACCACCTTGACCAACCCTTTGTCTTGGGCACGTTTCAAAATGCTGTGAGACAAAGGGCTTTCAAGTAGATTCGGTACACAGGAAATAATGTCGATTTGCATCTTGGAGTTTTGGCAAAATTAGAACTTTCTTAGGGAAACCCATACTGCCTGATGCTTATCGAAGTCTGAACTTCCCTCAACGTACAAATATTTGCCTAAGAACAGGAGGACCGTTTGGAAAGTCGATCCTCAATAGCATCAAACCCGTAGATGATGCTGGGATTTCTACTTGGGTGGTTGTGCCACTTAGCGAATACTTAGTCAGATTTCTGCCGGTTGCGTCAAATAATTCAGCAGTTGTTTTATCAGGGAAAGCTCCATTCTCAAGGGAGATGAATAATTGTCCTGTTGTTGGTACAGGATAAACAGAGACGATTTCCGTGCTATTTTGTATTTCCAGAGCAGTGGAGGTTTGGTCTATCAATTCAAGGTCCTTGGTTTGCAACTTGGCTACAAATCCATCAAATGAACCCAGGTTTGATGCAACCAGGCTCGCTTCTGTCATTCCGCCTACGTACAAGATGGAATCCCGCAGGTGGATGTACCCACGGTCCTCCAGCGGAGTCCCGATTTGTTGGCGTTCTAGTATCCGTAAATCTGAACT
The DNA here is from genome assembly GCA_039024295.1 of Bacteroidota bacterium. Lineage (GTDB taxonomy): Bacteria > Bacteroidota > Bacteroidia > J057 > J057 > JBCDIQ01. The sequence goes on from JBCDIQ010000183.1 coordinate 9,478, forward strand.
CAATTTTGCGATCAGCACATCCCCTGTCCTGCGAGAGGCATCGCCATTCGTGCCACTCCAATCACCGTAGGTATACCCCGCAACGTACAAATTGCCGTCTTCTCCTATTTCGAGCTTGCGAATGTTATCGCTTTCTGGAGTTCCGAATTGGACAAATTGCGGATTGGTGAGCTGTGAAGTGTACTTGGCCACGAAGGCATCTCCTTTTCCTAAATGTGTACCTTGAAGATTCCCCGTTGTATATCCCGCTATATAGACATTCCCGTCCTTATCTACGGTGTTGTCTAACACCCAGTCGGCTTCGTTGCCAGGGCTTACCAAGTTTACCGAGGCGGCTTGTGTAGGAGTAGCTTGGGTGAGGTTTTCATATTTGGTGATGAAGCTATTGGCACCTCCCCGTGTCATGTACCAGCCAGCAACAATCATGGCCCCATCCCCAGGCGATCCTCCGGGGATGTAGGAAATCCCGCCCCAGGCCTCTGAAACAAAAACAGGGTTTGCTGAAGGAGGATTAAATACCCGCCATTCGTTTTGTAAGTCCGATTTTCTGTGTTTTGCTATCAGGTAGTCGGCATCTGTGCCTGTTGCGCCTGCGGGACTTCCTTGTCCCGAAAGTAGCAAATTACCAGCATCATCGAATGTGATGTTGCCATATCCGTCAAGTCCTGGATTGCCAAATTGATCAGTGGCAGCCAATTGTCCCGTTTCCAAGTCTAATTTCAAGATGATCGCATCCCATCTTCCCTGATTTTGAAATCCGGGTAAGGCACCCAAGGTTCGGCCTGCTACAAAAAGATGGGAAGAATCTGTGATGCCATCGAATAATAGCGCACCGTTTGGCTGGGTAAGTTCATACGTCCACAACCGTTTTCCTTCGGGATCATGTTTTACCACGAAGATTTCGTGTCCCTGCCTGGGACCACCATCCAGGCTTCCATCGCTACACCCAAAGGAATAACTGTTGCCTTTGTAATCCGAAGTTATCCCACCAAGAATTTCTTTACCTGGGGTTCCAAACTGAACTAAGCCTTCAGGAAGTGTTGGAATGCTGGAAATGGGAGCAGCAAACCTGAAATGCGTGGTATCGCCCAATGACAAAGAGCTATCGCTGTTGCAAAGTACCAGGGGATTTTGCGGGCTGTTTCCGCTAATGGTAGTGCCCAAATCATAACAGGGAAAAATAAAGGCAATGAGGTCAGCCTGACCATTTTTGGTGTAAAACAGATAATATCCTTCGGTTGCACATCCTTCCGATTGTGTGCAATAAATCAACTCATAGTCTTGTTGTGCCCCTTGTAGCTGAATGTGTCCATGATTGAAGTCAAAATTTTGAATGGATATGTAGTCATTGTCTATCCCGTCAGCTCCTTTCAAACAAAAAGGATAATTGAACTCCGCTGTTCCTAGGATTATTCTGTCTCCTCTCGACTTTGACAGTTGATTTTCCTAACATGTTGCTTTATAGCTGCTTGCAGTTTTGATTTTGCGCAGGTTGCCACTACTTCTTTTGCGAAGCGGTGTAAAATTCTGGGGGATGTCACTTTGGAGTTGTTCTATGCCAACTCCCATTCTTCTATAG
>JBCDIQ010000184.1:0-11045 GCA_039024295.1 Bacteroidota bacterium
AACATCTATGCGACCTGTCAGCGGCTCATAGCGGACCTTGCAATCATACCATTCATCAGCAGTGATGTCAATGGGTGCGCTCGTTTTGAGCTGCAAGTTATTATTGACCGAACGGTAAATCTCCACCTTGTCGGGTGAGCCGGTATTGTTTCGGAACCAAATGAAGTAGGAATTACCCCGATTGGTCTGCTTGGGATCATCCGCAAAAAAGTGAATTCCAAAGCGTTTGTTATCACCCACGGTCAGGATACGTGCGGTCCAATGATAGACGTACACATGCTGCCCCGTTTGGGTTAACGGCGCATAGAGGTTCGCATTCGTGGTTTCGTTGTACACCTGCTTGAGGTTGTTTTGGCTGGTGACCCATTTACCCGTTTCAGCTTTCCATTTCGGGTTGAGAGTATTCGACTCAAAATCATCATAAAAGAATCCTTCGCTCTCATTGGTGCTCCAGTGCTTGCCATTGTAGTCCGCCACAAGGAAAAATTGCTCTTGGACCTCGCTACGTTTGGGCATTTCCACAAAAAAGTCATCAGAATATTGCTTCCCTAGCCAGACGCGCTTGCTCAGCGGTGCTTTGAAGGTAGGCTTAGGCTGTACGCTATGCCCCTTGTCTGAGGAGGTGACAGGAGGCTTGGTTGGCGGCTTGGGGTCGGTCTTTGGCGGATCAGTTTTGGGCGTGGTCCCTCCACTTGAGGTAGTCCCACCGTTTTTGGGGGCATTCCCAGAAGAAGTACCTCCAGAATTAACCGAAGAGCTCGTACCGCCTTTGACAGTTGCCTCTTGAGACCCCACCGAACTCCAGGTAATGGAGCGGTCGACCAAAAGAGCATACACCCGGAAGTCCGTTTCCTCCTTTTTGGTGCTCAAGCGGATATCATCGGTTTCTGCTGTTCCCACACGAATATTTGCAGTGCTACTCCGGCGTTTGAATACCATGAGGTCATCAAATTCAGCTACGCATCCTCCGCTCCTGAAAGAAATACCCCTTCCACTTCTGTGGGGCGAACCGTCATTCCAGGCCACGACAAAGTCGTTGTTGATGTAGACTTCCATACGGCCTTTCTGCGGGTTGTAGACTACCTTGTAGAGATACACCTTCCCTGCTTCAAATGTGAAGTCTTTCTGGGCCTTTCGGGAAAACTCGTCATTTACCACCTTGTACAACTCTACTTTTCCCCCGCTGGTGGCATCACGTGCCCAGAGAAAGTAAGAATTGCCCCGATCTTCCTTGGCAGGCTCACTGCAAAAGAAATGGAGGCCCAGCCGACGGTTATTTCCTGAGCCACTCATCCGAGCTTTGAACTGATACACATACGTGGTCTGACCATCCTGTTTGAGGCTGGCATAAACATTTGAATTACCTACCTGCTCATCCGATTGTACCAACACCCCTTTGCTCACTTGCCAAGTACCAGTTTTTCGGGTCCAATCGCGGTGCAGGGAAGAAAAATTATCCAGGAAAAACCCCGCTGATCCGTTTGCGCGCCAGCCGGAGGAAGTTTTCCGGCTCACCAAGTAAAAACGATTGGCAACTCCTCGTCCGCTTTTGTCAATGTCTTTGAAGCCCAATTGGAAATCTCCGGTGTACTTACTTTTCAACTGTGGGCTGGAAGAGGGAGCATCCGCTGGATAGGAAAGGCTCAACTTAAACCGATCCAGCACTGGTGGCGGGGTATCTGATCCGCCGGTATCATTGCCGGGGTCGGGTGGGGTGTTTCCCCCACCACTTCCTACGGTTCTCCATGATGCGCGCCAACCCTTGGCCGTGGTCCGGCGGTCGGAGGTGAACTGAATTGTGAGTGCCCCCCCAGTCGAGGTAACCCGTACCGGAGATTTTTTCCCAGAATACTTGCCAATCAGCGGAGAGCCTGTACTTGGCCCATCATAAATTTTCATCACATCCAGGTCTTCTTCCGTCTCAAATTCATAGAAAACGAGTTCTACCGGCTTGCCATTGGCAGGTTGAATGGTGTAGAGAAATGCTTCTTCATCCGAGTAAGGCCCCAATTTTCCACCTGAATCATTGAAATTTCCGCTATTCAGGCGAATGGTATATCGCTGAGGAGATCCCTTGCGACTGATATTTGGGGTAACAAAACTGGCCCCCACCAGCGCAGAAGTATCATCTCCGCAGATGGCGGAAACCTGCCATTGGTACAGCCCATTGGCTGAAAGCCCCGTTACTGTAAGGCCCGTGCTGCGGGTTTTATAAGCGGCCCACTTCTGGTCGCCTATGTTCTTGCGGCGTAGATACACCAGGTAAAAATCTGCTTTTCTGCTGCCTTGCCAGCTTAGGCTTGCCCCCAGTGCGTACAGTCCGCGTACCTGGAGGTCTTCGGGCGGGGCGCAGTCGAGCTTTTTCCGGTTGGAAGAATAGGTCGCTACCCAGCCCTTTTTGTTGAATTGGCAATCTGAACGAAATTCAATGTAAAAAGCGCCTCGGGAGGAGGTCAATGTTCCGGGAGAGGTATTGCCAGAAAATCTTCCCAGGAAGACCCCATTAGCATCTGTTCCTTCATAAATATCGAGGTAATCATACTTGTCTTTCTCATCTCCCTCCATCTCAAAATCGGTGAAGGTCAGCTCAGCATAGTTTGCATTTTTAGGCTGAATAAGGTACGCCTGTCGGGCTTGATCGCCGTAGTTCTTATCGGTACCGCCAGGATCAGTAAATGTGCCGTTTTTATCATTTAGGGTGGTCAACTTGGGCTTGCCATTTACCAATCGGTAAAAACGGTCCCAATCCCAGAATTTACCTGGATCAACATGGGTATTTTCGGGGAAATGTTGGTGTCCTTTTACTTTGGTACAGGTGTTTCCCAAGACTTTTCGTCCATTGGTTGGTGGGCCGGAGTAAGTTTGTAATGGGTTGATCCCATGTCGTTCGCAGATAAAACGAACCAAGGCGGCAGAGGCCTCATACATTTCATTGGTGTACCAGCTAGCTCCCTCATCAATAAATCCTTCATGCTCAATTCCTACAGCGGATGAATTGGCTTGGCGAACGTGGAACCCCTTGTCATTTTCACACACCATCTGGGTTACCTGGCCATCGGATGCCCGAACTACATAATGGGCCGATACCCTGGCAATGGAATTTTGAAACCAGGAGATACAAGAGGCATAAGAACCTTGAACTGTGTGAATGGTGACGAACTCGACCTTTTTGCCATTGCGGCTACCATAGTTTCTGGGGTGAGCAGGTGCCCACAGAGCACCTTTAAAATCTGTTTTTTTCGTGGACTGGGTACAAGAAGGGGCGCGGGCACCCGGATAGCTGGTGTAAGCTTTTCCTGTTCTGTTACGAATACTTTCCTTCGATATAGTCACATAATCCGAACTGAGGATTTTGTAGTTATCAGCACCAAAAATGGCATTGTAGTCGAACCTGCGGGCAGGTATCCGATGGTTTGTCCGAAAGCGGCTGTCCTCCATTTTTTTCAAGACCGAATAAAACTGCTGGTCAGTGGCGAAGCTGTTGTGGTCAGAATTATCCTGGGGAATTTCACTTAGGGCACTAAGGATAGTACGCTGCTGCCCGGGGTCATCACTTGCCAGGCGCTTGTTAGCTTTAGTAGCAGCATATGCTTTTGCGTAAGCCAGAATATTGATTCGGGGGTCATTCTTTATCTCTTGGGCCGAATACCCGGAAAGTTCTGCTACGGTTTTTAGGCTGTTGTTGAAGTAGCCTTTCCCGTTTTCCACAAGCCCCATTACCCCAAAAAACTCGGGCATTCCCAGGCAATCATGGTCCTTGGGTTTGGGACGGATGTGCTTTATACGCGTACGAGTCCAAGCAACTGATTCCAGCATACCCCTTGGAATAGAGGGGTTTTGCTTGTAGGCTTCTTCGAAGAATGCATCGTACTCCTGTTGCCCCAAAACGGGACTCATCAGACCGGAAATTATAGCAAGCAAAAAAACACAGAGGGTTCGCATGGGTTGGTGCTTGTAGGATATAGTGGGAAAGAAGATAAATTTTTCCCTAAAATGTCGAAACACCTTCATACTTATGAAGGTTTTTGTATATATTGAATCTATTCTATATGATGAATCTGTTTCGCTGAATTTACGTTTAATAAACAACGATTTATAACAGATTTGTTGTAAGTCATCAGATGCGAATATATGTCAATTGATATAAAGAAACGTACAGAATTCTTCCTAAAGGACCTTCATGCACGCGAATACATGCGATTAGGGGTGTATCGCCAATATCGAAACAAGGAAGAAAAGGTAAGCATGTTACGAGAACGCAAGGCACGCCATGAGGCATTTCTGCGTGATTTGATCCGCAGAAGGGGAATCAACCCTGCATGGTATGCCTGGTATTTTTACATACTGGGACACTTTTTTGGCTTCTTCTCGGCCTTTTTACCCCTCAGCCTGCTGGACCGAATTGAAGAAACCTTGGAGTTTTGGCTCCTGATGCGGTATAAGCGCTACCTCCGCAGAATGAACATCGACGCTTCCTTTAGGACGATGATTGAGTCTTTAAGACTTGAACGGTTTGCACATGATGAACCTGCCCCGGATGCCATTGTCATGCTGGAAAACTTTATCCAAGAGCAGGAAAAAGGATTGTCGAGGGGGTAACTTACCCTTTCAAGGCTGCATGTAACACCTCCACCGGGTGGAAAGCCCGCTTTCCTGTACCGTCATGAATTTGGTGGCGACAACTGGTTCCTGGCGCAGCTATAATGGTCCCTTTTTCCGCAGACCTCACAGCAGGGAACAACACCAGCTCTCCCACTTTCATGGAAATATCAAAGTGCTCTTTTTCATAGCCAAATGAGCCTGCCATCCCGCAGCAACCCGAAGGGATCAATTCTACCTCATAGTTTTTGGGCAATGAAAGGCTTTCAACAGAGGGCTGGGCCGATGAGACCGACTTTTGATGGCAATGGCCGTGTAACTTGATCTTGCGGGACTCTTCCGTAAAGGAGTCAGCCGTGATGTTACCAGCTTTGATTTCACGAATCAGAAATTCCTCGACCATCAGGGCGTGGGGCGCAATGCGTTTTGCTGCATCTACCAGCTCCTTGCCCACAATGCGTGGGTATTCGTCTCGGAAACCCAAAATGGTGGAAGGCTCCACCGCAAGCAGGGGGGTATCCTCAGTTACCAGGTCCTGAAAAATTCGGACGTTTTCCTCCGCAAATTTCTTCGCTAAGGGCAGCATCCCTTTCGAGAAGGCAGCTCTTCCACTTTCCGGGTGATTCACCATCTCTACCTCATACCCCAGACGGTATAGCAATTGAATGGCTTTAATGCCAATGTGGGTATCGTTTAAGTTGGTAAACTCATCACAGAAAAACTGGACCTGCCCCTTTACCGGGCCATCTACATACAAGCTCTTGTGGTATTTTTTGAACCAGCGCCGTAGGGTCATTTTTTGAAGTAGGGGCATGGAACGCTTGGGCGCAATCCCAATGATTTGCTTCATGATGCCACTCGTGGTGCTATTTTTCAAGAAAAAATTGGTCAGTCCCGGGGCAATTGCTCCTAATCCGACCAGCTTGTTAAAGTTGGCAAATACCCTGGAACGGAAGGGTACACCATTCGCTTGATAGTACTGGTGCAAAAACTCCGCTTTGAGAGTGGACACGTCCACATTGGAAGGACACTCAGAAGAACAGCCTTTACAGGAAAGGCAGAGGTCCATCACCTCATAGATTTCTTTGTGGTCAAAGCGATTGGCCTTGTCAGAACGCGTGAGGAATTCCCGCAGGATGTTCGCGCGTGCACGCGTGGTATCTTTTTCACTTCGGGTAGCCATGTAGCTGGGGCACATGGTACCGCCAGAGATTTCAATCTTGCGACAGTCTCCTGACCCGTTGCACTTTTCTGCTGCCCTGAGGATACCATCCGTAGAACTGAAGTCGAACATGGTTTCAAACTGAGGCGTCTCCTGCTCCGCTTCGTAGCGTAACGAAGTATCCATAGGAGGGGCATCCACAATTTTTCCTGGATTGAAGAGGTTATTCGGGTCCCAGGTGGCTTTCAGGCCCTCGATCAATCGATAATTCTTCTTGCCGATCATCAAGGGAATAAATTCCGCACGAACCCGGCCATCTCCATGTTCTCCACTTAGAGATCCTTGGTATTTTTTTACCAGTTTGGCCGTGTCATGACCAATGTCGCGGAACAGCTTGCGGTCTTTTGTTTTCTTGAGGTCCAAGATAGGGCGAAGGTGTAACTCACCTGCACCGGCATGGGCATAATACACCGCTTGCTGGCCGTGCTTGTCCATCATGGCGGTGAACTCTTCGATATAAGCAGGTAGTTCTTCCACTGTCACCGCGGTGTCCTCAATTACCGCTACCGGCTTGGCATCTCCAGGGACGTTTGCCAGCAGGCCTAAACCTGCCTTTCGAAGGTTCCATACCTTTTTGATGTCATTGCCATATACCCGAGGATAGTCATATCCCAATTCCTGGGCTTTGAAGTCGGCTTCCAGGGCATCTATTTTGGCACTGGCCTCTGCTTCTGTTTCGCCACCAAACTCTATGATCAGCACTGCCTCAGGTTCTCCATTTAGGAAAAACCGATAGTCCCGGTACATCGCATTCTCCTTGGTACAGTCCATCACGATGCGGTCCATCAGTTCTACTGCCCTGGGCTCATGGGGCATGGCAGTTACCACCGCCTTCAAGGCCTCTTGCACAGATTCAAAATGGGCACACTGTAACATCGTTACCTTTGGTGGCAGGGGGTCCATGTGGACCTTGATCTCCGTGATGAAGCACAAGGTTCCTTCAGAACCGGCGATCAGCTTACAGAAATCAAAATCTTCTCCTCCCGGGGTAAACCGATTGCTTTCCAACAAAATATCAATCGCATAGCCAGTATTCCGACGGTGGATAGAAGATTTGGGGAACTCTTTTCGGATTTCTGCTTGGTTATCTGGCCGCGCAAGTATTTCTACTGCATGTCGATACAGTTTCCCTTCCAGGGTGTGAAGTTTGCACTTCTCTTCAAACTCCTCGCGATTCACTGATTTGAAGGTAACCATGGAACCATCGCTGAGGATGGCTTCCACTTCCATGACATGGTCACGAGTTGTCCCGTATACAATTGAATAAGAACCACTTGAGTTATTTCCCACCATTCCTGCGATCATGGCGCGGTTGGCGGTGGACGTATTGGGGCCAAAAAACAATCCTTCAGAACGAGCGTGGTGGTTCAGCTCATCACGAATAACGCCTGGCTGCACCTTTGCCCACCCTTCTTCTCCATTGATCTCCAGGATTTGATTCATATATTTGGATACATCCACCACAATTCCCCTACCTACGCATTGTCCGGCAAGAGAAGTACCTGCAGCTCGTGGAATCAGGGGGAGCTTTTCTTTATTGGCAAAATAGACCAGTTGCCGGATATCATCTTTATGCTTAGGAAAGGCCACTGCGAGGGGCATTTCACGATACACAGAGGCGTCTGTGGCATACAGTGTCCGCATCATTTTATCCGCATAGATCTCTCCGTCGAGAGAAGCCCTCAAAATTTCAAACTTCCGGGAAAAGTTTACCGGAATGGGAAGTGGTGCCGTCATGAAAATGTGGTTGGAATACTTTTTCCAAATATAAGAAATAAAGACCTGCTAACTCATCTGGTGCAAGGATCACGCCTAAATTGCGCGTTGAATTGCACGCTGGTCAGGTACAAACATGAAAAAAGCCCTATCTGTTCAAAAGATAATGGCTGAAAATCCCCGGCAAGAAGTGGGCCTAATCAGGGGATCAGGACTCAACAGATGCATTTATTTCCTCCAAAAGTTCTGCAACCGACCTGTCAAGCATTTGATAAACATTTTCAAAACCTTCCGCACCTCCGTAATACGGGTCCGGTACATCCGTATCGGGAGCCTGAGGGTCAAAATGCCGCATCAGATACACTTGAGCAGTGGAATTAGCAACTTGTTGTTGCAGGTTTTTCAGGTCCCGATAGTTACTCCGGTCCATAGCCAGGATGTAGTCAAAGTTTTCGAAATCTGCGAGTTCGACTTTACGCGCCCTGGACGGCAATTCCACCCCATGTTTTGCTGCTGTTTTGCGCATGCGTGGGTCTGCACGTTCCCCAGCATGCCAGCCTCCCGTACCTGCAGAATCCACCACGAATTCATTTTCCAGCCCTTTTTCCTTGATTAAATGAAGAAAAAGTCCCTCTGCCATGGGAGATCGGCAAATATTTCCCAGACAGACAAACAGGATACGAACAGGAGAAGAAACTGTAGACATGGCAAATAAGCTTTGGTTACCCCTTTAACTTACGCAAAGCAGTGCATGCCTGTTAGGTTTCGGGAGGACTTTTTGGTGTTGGACTTTGGCAGCTCTACCTAGGTTCAAACAGTATATTGATGCGATTCCCCATCCCCCAAATGTGCTTTAATTCCCAGCCATACGCTTTGAAAAGCTTGATTACGTCCAACCTACAACCTATTAATGAATGTAAAATAAGTACCATCTTCGTATTTAACCCTAAAGGACTCAATCTCTCCTATTTCAGGATCAAACGGCTGGCCATAATTTAGGCTTACCACAGCCCTTTGCCTATTGCGTGGCTCGGTTAGCAGTGAATTGAGGTTATTGCTATAGGTGAGCGTAACTTCAATCAAATCTCCAGATACTTTACTGAGGCCAATTCCGTTGACAAAAAGCGAATCTTGTGCGGAAAGTGAGATGGTTGTAAATAACAGCAAAAGGGATAGCAATAACTTATTCATAAGTTGAGTAGATTTGTATGAATATAGCATTTACTTTTCGAGTTATACTCAGACCATGCGCATCCCTCCCGAAAAAGTTGATGAAATCTACAACGCCACAGACATCCTGGATGTGGTCGGGAGCTACGTAAGCCTGAAGCGCAGGGGCCAAAACCATTGGGGCCTATCGCCCTTCACCACAGAGAAAACGCCTTCTTTTGCCGTTCACCCCGGCAAGAATATCTATAAATGCTTCAGTACAGGCAAAGGCGGGAATGCAGTAAATTTTCTGATGGAAATGGAGGGGCTTTCCTACCCGGAAGCTTTGCGCTCCCTTGCAAAGCGGTACAACATAGAACTGCCGGAGAAGGAGGAGTCCGAGGAAGACAAGGCCCGCAGGGACGAGCAGGACAGCCTCTTCATTGTAAATGAATTTGCAGCTAAGTTCTTCGAAACGCAGCTTCATGATACGGATGAGGGCAAACAAATCGGCCTTAGCTATTTCAAGGAGCGTGGCCTGCTGGAAAGTACCTTACAGCAGTTTCGCCTGGGGTATGCCCCTGATTCCTGGGAAGCCTTCACAGAAAGTGCCCTGAAAAAGCAGTACAAATCCGAATTCTTGACCGAACTAGGGCTGAGTGGCACCTCTGAAAAGACGGGAAAGCTCTATGACCGCTTTCGGGGGCGGGTGATGTTTCCCATTCGGAACCAGATGGGCAAGGTCATCGGCTTTGGCGGACGGGTGCTCACGAGTGAGAAGCAGATGGCGAAGTACATCAATTCGCCAGAATCACGGGTGTACCACAAAAGTCAGGTGCTCTATGGGCTGTACCTGGCCAAGCAGCAGATGCGAAATGAGGACCTGTGTATCCTAACCGAAGGGTACATGGACACCATCATGCTGCACCAGAACGGCATCAAAAACGTGGTGGCTTCCAGCGGTACGGCATTGACCCTGGATCAAATCCGCCTTATTCGCCGTTATACCAAAAATGTCCTCATGATTTATGATGGGGATGCTGCCGGGATCAAGGCCGCCCTTCGTGGAATTGACCTCCTGGTGCAGGAGCAGATGAACGCCCGAGTACTGGTACTTCCAGATGGTCACGACCCGGATTCGTTTGTGCAGGAAAAAGGCTCTCAGGCGTTCCGGACTTATGCAAAAGATGCCGCCCAATCCTTCCTGGATTTCAAGCTGGGCATTCTTCGAGGCCAGATTGATCCCAGCGATCCACAACAGCAGGCAGGCCTTGTCCGGGATTTGGCCGCAACGATTGCGTTGGTGCCGGATATGTTGCAACGGCAATTGTTCGTTCAAGATCTGGCCAACAAGGTCAAACTGTCGGAAGAACTAATCGCCGCCGCAGTGGGAGAAGCCACCCAGGCCAAGCAACAAGAGGCTGCGCGAGAAGTACGGCGAGAGCAGTTTCGGGAAGCGCGCAAGAAAGAAGAAACGCAGGCTGAAGTAAAGGACCTTCGCGGATTTGACCAGTTGGACCTGGCAAACCAGGAGAAAGAATTGCTGCGCCTCCTGCTGAACCACCATGACCAGGCGTTATCCCTGCAAGCGCTACTTGGTGAGGAAGAGACAGCAGAGTCAGAATCGGTAGAAACGGTGGACTTACCTACCTACTTGCAGCAGGAACTGACGGAATTGCAATTCGAAAATCCACATTTTGAGCAGTTGAAGAATGATTTATTCCGCATGTGGGCAGATCAGCAGCGAATTGACATGGCCCATTATTTCAGCTATCCCGATGTGGCCATTACCCACTTGGTAAGTGAACTGCTGACCATCAAGGATGCCCCAAGTGAGAACTGGAGAAGCAAGGGCATTCACGTTCCACCGATGGATGAGGACTTGGCAGCCAGTGTACAATCTGCTCTGCTCCATTATCAGCGCAGGAAAGTTGCCAAACTGCTAGACGAGGTGTATGAAGAATTAAAAGCCCCTGAGGAAGATAAGGAAGATGAACTGCTGAATATGTTGATTTACCTGCAAGGCATGCGAAGTGAAATCAGCAAAAAGCTGGGGATTATTGTGGATGGGGGGTGATGGGCGTTTTTCATTCCAAGTAACACAAAGTGCTGCTAAAAGAATTTATGCAATTAAGCTCCAAGCCTCCATTCAAATGGTGTCATTCCGAGCGCAGCCGAGGAATCTATAAAATTGCTAGTTGCACTTCCTTTAACTCCTTCCACTTCAGTCAGAATGACATAAACGGTGTTTATTTTTAACTTGACCCAGAAATGCCATTTCATCTCCCATTCTCCAAACCCATTAATCTCCCACTGCCCCTAGCTTGAACCCCACCGTCCTTCATACCTACAAACGCCG
>JBCDIQ010000185.1:0-11042 GCA_039024295.1 Bacteroidota bacterium
CTCCCCTGCATGCCAGGGCTGGAAAGCGGGTAAACCAGGCATTAATTTTCAAGAGGACCTTGTCCGAATCGAACCGAAAGCGATAGCCTCCCACTTGGTACCCCTTTTCCAGTGCGTGTTCAATATCATCTAAAAAATCAACTGGAGGCCGTGAGTCAGCATGAACGAAATAAAGTGTGTTGCCGCTCGCCCGTTGAGCTGCCTCATTCATCTGGGGGCCTCGACCAGGATGCTTAGCTTTAAATGCCACATCAGCCCCATGGTCTGTTGCGACTGTTAAGGTATCATCGCTACTGCCTGCGTCCACTACAATGATTTCCAGGAGGCGCCTGTCAGCTTTTTGCCTCAGGTAAGGCAAAAGGACCGCCAAGTTTTCCGCTTCATTCAAAGTGGGGATGATGAGGGAAAGGCGCATAGGAGGTTATAGGTTTAAGGCTTTAGGTATTAGATAGAGATTAGTGGGTCACTTTATTAGAAAACAATTGGAATTTCAAGATGCCTATCCTAGTTACCTGGTACCTACCACCTAAGCTAATACCTATCAGCTAATAACTAAGACCTGATACCTTTCAACGCTTCCTCCACATTATCCTGGATTCGCGCCGTAGCACCAGCTCCATCAGCCGGCTGGAAAGTACGGCCTGTTACCTGTTCAAACAGTTCAACGTACCTTCCTGTTACGTGGGCCACAAACTCATCCGGCATTTCCGGCATGGTTTGGCCTTCCTTGCCTTGGAAGCCATTTTCCATCAGCCACTCACGAACAAACTCTTTGGAGAGCTGGCGCTGGGATTCTCCCACAGCCTGGCGTGCTTCATAGCCGTCGAGGTAATAATAACGAGAGGAGTCAGGCGTGTGGATTTCATCAATCACAAAAATTTTGTCATCATAGCTTCCAAATTCATATTTGGTGTCGACCAGGATCAGGCCACGGTCTTCCGCCATTTGGGTACCACGCTTAAACAGTTCCAGCGCATGGTGACGAATCTGAGCCCAGTCTTCTTCAGCTACGAGACCCGAGCGAAGAATCTCTCGTTCGCTGATGTCCTCGTCGTGGCCAATCTGGGATTTTGTGGCTGGGGTAATGATGGGCTCGGGCAGCCGGTCGCTTTCCTTCAGCCCATCAGGTAAGGCGACCCCACACAATTCACGTTTGCCGTCCCGGTATTCCCGCCAGGCATGGCCGGCCAGGTATGCACGAACTACCACTTCCACAGGATAGGGCTTACACTTCAGGCCAATTGTCACATTCGGGTCGGGAACTGCAATTACGTGGGAAGGGATGTCTGCCTGGACCGCTGCGAAAAAATGCGCGGAGGTCTGGTTGAGCACTTGCCCTTTGTTGGGAATAGCTCGGGGTAAAATGTGGTCAAAAGCAGAAATGCGGTCACTGGCGACAATCACCAGAAATTGGTCATCTATGTTGTACACATCCCGGACCTTGCCGCGGTAAGCTTCAAGCTGGCCAGAAAAATGAAAATCGGTCTGTGAAATTGCGGTGGGCATAAGTAATTATCCGTTGGATTGTTGGGGCAAAGATACATCTACATACGTGAGTTATGAAATATGAAAAAACCTTCACTTGTGGCCAGGAAATGGGGTTATCCACAGTCCCAATGGTTAATTCCTTACTGCTTTGTGACTTATCCACTTTATCCACAGAGTTGTTGAAAACTCCCTATCGAATTTAGGGTCTTAAACATGAAATTTGATAAGATCGGTATCTATTCAAGGTGCCCCTGACTTAGTCCTTTACAATTAACGAACCGATACTTTTTCATCTGTGGTTGTATTTCTGATACAGCCTGGGGAATCTCACTGGATAAATTCATCAATCAACATACATAAACAAACTATGGTCAACGCACACGAAGAGCCACTATTGAAGGAAAATCCCAACCGCTTTGTTCTCTTTCCCATCCAGGAGCACGATATCTGGGAATACTACAAAAAAGCAGAAGCCAGCTTTTGGACAGCTGAGGAAATAGACCTTTCAGCAGATTTAGCCGACTGGGCCAAACTAAATGACAACGAGCGTCACTTCATCAAACACGTACTCGCATTTTTCGCTGCAAGTGATGGCATCGTGAATGAAAACCTTGCCGAGCAATTCATCAACGAAGTACAGGTAACCGAAGCAAAGTTTTTCTATGGCTTCCAAATTGCCATTGAGAATATTCATTCCGAGACCTACAGCCTACTGATTGATACCTACATCAAGGACAGCGCAGAAAAAGACCATTTGTTTAATGCAATGGAGACGGTACCTGCTGTGCAGAAAAAAGCACAATGGGCTTTGCGTTGGATCAACAACCAGCAATCGTTCGCCGAGCGTCTCATTGCATTCGCAGCTGTGGAAGGTATCTTCTTTTCCGGTAGTTTCTGCTCTATTTTCTGGTTGAAAAAGCGTGGCCTCATGCCGGGGCTTTCCTTCTCAAATGAGTTGATCAGCCGTGACGAAGGCCTGCACTGTGATTTTGCTTGTCTGTTGTTCTCCAAAATGATCAATAAGCCTTCCTACGAGCGGGTAAAAGAAATTCTTTGTGATGCAGTTGCCATTGAAAAAGAATTTATCAGCGAAGCCCTGCCCGTTTCTTTGATCGGTATGAATGGCGATATGATGAAGGAATACATCGAGTTTGTCGCTGACCGTTTATTTAATGCCCTGGGGTTTGACAAGGTGTATCACACCGCCAATCCTTTCCCATGGATGGAACTCATTTCTCTCCAAGGAAAGACCAACTTCTTCGAGAAGCGTGTGGCAGAATACCAGAAGGCTGGTGTCATGAGCACCGTCGAAGACAAAGAGTTTTCGCTAGACGAAGATTTCTAACCTGAGAACCGTTCACTTTTCATATACCGGGGTAGGATTTCTCCACCAGAATGCTGCCTCGGTTAATCTCACTCATCCCCCCAATAATTCTAAGATATGTTTGTAATAAAAAGAAGCGGGAAGAAGGAAGAAGTAAAGCTCGATAAGATTACCGCTCGAATCAAAAAACTGTGCTACGGACTGGACCCGCGTTACGTAGATCCCATCAATGTATCTCTTAAGGTCGTCCAGGGCCTCTACGATGGTGTAACCACCACAGAACTGGACAACCTGGCTGCCGAAACTGCGGCTTCCATGACCACCAAGCACCCTGACTACGCAAAACTTGCTGCACGCGTAGCGGTGTCCAACCTGCACAAGAATACAGAAAAGTCATTTTCACGGACAGCACGTAAGCTCCAGCGGTATGTTGATCCCAAAACCAATGAACCTGCTCCCTTGATCTCAGCCGACATTGAGAAAATCATCTGGAAAAATCGGGACCGCCTCGATTCCGCCATCATCTATGACCGGGACTACAACTTTGACTACTTCGGTTTTAAGACCCTTGAACGGTCTTACCTCCTGAAGATGGAAGGGAAAATTGTGGAGCGTCCTCAGCATATGCTCATGCGTGTAGCCATTGGAATTCATGGAGAGGATGTAGATGCAGCAGTGGAGACCTATAACCTCATGTCAGAGAAGTGGTTCATCCATGCAACCCCTACCCTCTTCAATGCCGGTACTCCCAAGCCTCAGCTTTCTTCTTGTTTCTTGTTGACCATGCAGGAAGACAGCATCGAAGGCATCTATGACACCCTTCGCCAGTGTGCATTGATTTCCCAGTCTGCTGGTGGAATCGGCCTGAGCATCCACAATGTGCGTGCGACCGGCAGCTACATCAAAGGCACCAATGGCACTTCAAATGGCATCATCCCGATGCTCCGCGTATTCAATGACACCGCTCGTTATGTGGACCAGGGCGGCGGCAAGCGTAAAGGCGCATTTGCAATGTACCTTGAGCCCTGGCATGCAGATGTATTTGAATTCCTCGACCTGAAGAAAAACCACGGCAAGGAAGAGCTTCGTGCACGCGACCTGTTCTACGCCATGTGGATTCCTGACCTCTTCATGAAGCGGGTAAAAGAAGATGGGGATTGGTCATTGTTCTGCCCACATGAGGCACCTGGGCTGTACGATTCCCACAGCGAAGAATTTGAGCGTCTGTATCATGAACATGAAGCAAATGGACTTGCCCGTAGAACCGTGCCTGCGCGTGAATTGTGGAACAAGATTCTGGAATCTCAGATAGAAACAGGTACGCCCTACATCCTGTACAAAGATGCGGCAAACCGTAAATCCAACCAGCAAAACCTGGGCACGATCCGTTCCAGTAACCTCTGTACCGAAATTATCGAGTACACTTCTCCAGACGAGGTAGCGGTTTGTAACCTGGCTTCTCTGGCGTTGAGCAATTATGTAATCGACGGTGCGTTTGACCACGAAAAGCTATACGAGGTAACCAAAGTTGTGACCCGTAACCTGAATAAGGTCATTGACATCAACTATTACCCTGTTCCTGAAGCGGAAAATTCCAATATGCGTCACCGCCCAATTGGACTTGGCGTACAGGGATTGGCAGATGCCTTTGTCAAGCTCAGGTTGCCCTTCGAAAGTGAAGAGGCGCAGCAATTGAACCGAGACATTTTTGAGACCATATACTTTGCTGCCTGTGAAGCCTCTACAGAGTTAGCCGAGGACTTAGGCCATTACGAGTCTTATCCGGGTTCTCCTGCCAGCCAAGGAAACCTCCAGTTTGACCTGTGGGGCGTTACGCCTTCTGATCGCTGGGATTGGTCCGGGCTGAAGAAGCAGATTGCCAAGCATGGCATGCGCAACAGCTTGTTGGTAGCACCAATGCCTACCGCCTCCACCTCTCAGATCCTCGGCAATAACGAGTGCTTCGAACCTTTTACCTCGAACCTCTATACCCGCCGTACCCTTTCAGGAGAGTTTGTGGTAGTGAATAAGTACCTCCTCAAAGACCTCATCGAGCTTGGTCTATGGAATGACACCATGAAGGACCGCCTCATTGCTGCGAATGGTTCTGTGCAGAGCATTCCCGAAGTGCCTCAGCACTTGAAAGAGTTGTACAAAACTACTTGGGAAATCAGCCAAAAGACCATTATCGAAATGGCTGCTGACCGTGGTGCCTACATCTGCCAAAGCCAGAGCATGAACATCCACCTGGAAAATGCGACCTTCAAGAAGCTGACTTCTATGCACTTCTACGCATGGCAGAAGGGCCTCAAAACGGGCACCTATTATCTCCGCACCAAGGCTGCTACGGATGCGATCAAATTTACCGTGGACACTTCTGTACTCCAGCAGGAAAAGCAGAAGAAAGAAGCCATCGCCGCTCCAGTTGTGGCAGCAGCCCCTATGACTTCCAATGGAAACGGTGCCCAGATCCAAGCGGCTCCTTCTGAGGGAATTTCTGAAATCACCCTCGCTGATGTGGAAGGAAAGGTGTGCCGGATCGATGATCCTGACTGCGAGAGCTGCAGTGCTTAAGACTTCTTGGTATTGAATCATATGGAGCCCCTTTCAGAAGAGAGGGGCTTTTTGTTTTTTAAAGATGAAACAAAATCAAAAATTTGCCAGTAAAAATAAATATTGGTTATTTTTGGATAAATGGATTCACTAGAACAACTGTTAAAAAACAAATTTGGGAAGCGTAATATATTCTCGCGAGAGGAGCTTTGGGATTTTTTCAGGGAAAACGAAAGCGATCTTAAGAAGAGCACATTTGGATGGAGAATACATAACCTCAAAAACCGCCAAGTGCTCACTGCATTAGGAGGAGGAAGGTATACCCTGGAAAGTCAACCTTCATATGAGCCTAAACTGTCTCCTACAGCCCTAGAAATAGCTTCAATTGTGGCATCAAATTATGCGGCAGTACAGTATTGTGTTTGGGAAACTAATTGGCTAAATGAATTTACATTACACCAAACGACCCGTAGCATGTTAATAGTTGAGATAGAAAAGGAATATGCAGAATCCCTATTTTATTTACTTAAAGATAATATAGATTCAGGAATATTTCTCAATCCTGGCAGAACAGAAATCGAACTGTACATACCCGAGAGCAATCATCCCGTAATCATAAAAAAATTTATATCGAGGAGTCCCGTTCAATCTTCCGAGAGCCATGTTCCGGCCATAAAGTCACCAAGTATTGAGAAAATCCTGGTAGATATTTATGCGGAAAAAAAGCTATTTACTCCCTATCAAGGCAGTGAACTCCTACACATATTCCGCTCGGCCTTCGAAACCTATCTGGTGAATACCACGCGGATGCTCAGCTATGCACGAAGAAGAGAGACACAGGCAGGACTAGAAGAGTTTATGAAAGAACATTTTCCCCAGTTCCTCAAAGTGGATAGCATATGATTTCGGAGAGATGTTTTTCAAAAGAGTGGCTGGAGTCATTTCGGAAAGAGCAGGCCCATCAGAAGATTGATCAACTTATCTTGGAAAAGATGATTTATGCTTTACACTTGGTGGAAAGGCTAAAAACCAACGGACTTGAGTTTATATTCAAAGGGGGAACCAGTCTGATTTTACTGCTTGAAAAAGGAAATCGTTTTTCGATCGATATAGATATTGTCTCAACGGTTTCCAGAGAAAAATTGGAGGATATTCTGAATGATGTCATTAACACCTCCCGGTTTTCCACCTTTCAGTTAGATACACTTCGGAGCTACAAGGTAGGTGTTCCCAAAGCACATTATATATTCAGCTTCGAATCAGCTTTTCATAGCAGGTTTTCTGGAAAAATCCTGTTAGACATTTTGATTGAGGAAAACCTCTATCCTGAAGTCATCTCTAAACCAATTAGTACAAAATGGATTCAGACAGAAAGAGAAGTAAAGGTTATGATGCCTTCTGTGGATTCGATCACAGGTGATAAATTGACTGCCTTTGCACCGAATACAGTTGGGATTCCTTATGAGAAGAAAGGTCAGTCGTGCTCCATGGAAATGTGTAAGCAGTTGTTTGATTTGGGAAAATTATTTGACAAGCTCGAAAATATAGAAACCGTAGCTGAAAGCTTTTTCAGCTTTGCCAATCGGGAGATTATGTACCGAGAATCTCCTGCCGAGTCGTTCCCCCTTACTCCCGAATTGGTTTTACGAGACACAATTGACACATGCGTGATTATTGCCAAGCGTGGAAAAGGAACGCAGGAGGAGAAGGTAAAATTTAGTCAATTGCAAGCTGGTATCAGAGCCTTCGGATCTAGTTTTTTAATGGAGGACAAATTCAGAATAGAAGATGCCATTACTGCTGCGGGAAAAGTAGCTTACTTGGCAGGGAAAATCATGAAAAGTGACTATACCCCATTAGAAAAATATGAACCCTCAAAAGCCGATGCCCTGATGGTAGATGACCAACGATGGAACTTTCTGAATCGCCTCAGAAAACTACCAGATACCTCAGGCTTTTTCTATTGGTACCAAGCATTACCTTTCATTTCTTAAACTACATTTTATCATTCACCTACGCCACGCCACCCCCGCAGACCTTACCCTCCTCCTTCACTGGGACCAGCAACCCCATGTCATCACTGCCGATCCGGATGATGACTGGAATTGGAAGGAGGAACTGGCGTACACCCCTGAATGGCGGGAGCAATTAATCGCAGAGCTAGACGGGCGCCCCATCGGCATGGTTCAGATCATTGATCCTGCATTGGAGGAGACGCACTATTGGGGGGATGTCCCCAACCACCTTAGGGCCATCGACATCTGGATTGGAGAAGCAGATGACCTGGGAAAGGGCTATGGTACTCACATGATGCATTTGGCCATTGAGCGATGTTTTGCCCCAAAGGAAGTGACGGCCATTCTCATTGATCCACTGGCAACTAATACCCGAGCTATTCGGTTTTATGAACGGCTGGGCTTTCGCTTTGTGGAGCGGAGACAGTTTGAGGGCAGTGATTGTATGGTGTATCGGTTGGAGAGGAGTGAGTGGGCACGCCATCAAGTGAACTGAAAGCTTTCATCAAAGCACCAAATAAACCTCCTCGAAAGGCAGAGTTGTTCTGAAAGGATATTGGTAGCTTGCTTGGTTTTATTTGTTGCTTATACTTGGTACATCCCATGTTTCTACTCCATGTTCATGGTACAGGTGATCACTGAAATAGCAAATGTATGATCTGCTTCAATGAGGCTATAAAAATGACTCTTTTCCTTTTTTACTTTTCTATAGAAGTCGATTAGAACAGAAGTATCAATCAATACCTTCATTCGCCTCTCCAACTTGAAAATTGCTTCCTAAATTCTTGGTAAGCGGTGAACTGCGCATCCGACATAATGGGTGCGGACAACGCTAACTGCTTTAAGCGAGAGGAATTTGAGCTTTGCTGATCCTTAATGTATTTGTCCAACTCCTTTCTTAAAGAGGTTTTTTGTTCTACGGATAATTGCTGGACTAACGCTAGCAGCTCTTCATATTGCATATTCAAGCCCATATTTTGCTCAATTCACAGTAAGATACGAATTTTGTTCTTGTTCGATGTGACTTTAGAAATTTAAGGCATAAAACCTGATTGACTCATCTACCTATAATTTCTGAGCATAGAAGTATCCGTCAGAACTTCACACTCATCGTAGGTGCCACATAGAACGTATTCTCTGAAGATCCCGTTTCTTCGATGAATTCCCCTGCGATGAAATAAGAACACCTCACGTCAAAAGATTGGTTTCGGTTGAGCTCATAAGTGAGCTGAAACCCAAGCGCGTCCCCGAGGTGCCGTGAAGTACCTCCAGTACCTGGACGAGCAATAAATCGAGGGGGAAGGTAGTAGCCATCTGCGGTTTGCGTTCGGTAAAAAAGCGCATAATCAACATAGATCGAAAGACCTTTGGCCGGATAGATAGTCACATTGGGATGCAGGCTCGTCAGGTTAGCCGGGGTATTTACCGCAGCCAGGCTGTAGATGGCGGGGTTGACAAACATCGGATTAAATGTCTCTATCCGACCATCTCCGTTTTCGCGGTCCCCGCTGGACCAATCGAGTCGTAAACCAATGGTAGGTTTCCAGCCCGATGAAATTAACATGAACTTCCAGTCGGTCTCAAAATTGAACGCAAAAATCTCGCTTTCATCAATTTCTCCCACCTGAAAGATCAGCTCGGTATTATAGGATAATCTACTTTTTGACCCGAATGACCTAATCCCAACAGCATGCCTCAATTCCTCTCCTGCTACATCGTTTACAGCAGAAGCATTGGAGTGAAAACCAAGATAGTAGAGGTCTATCTTCCCTATGTCCTTCAGGAAGGGGCGGCGATAATAGATGCCCCATAAAGTGGGGCTGCCTCCATTTGCATTAAATATGCTGGAGGTATTGTCAAATGCGGAAGGGGTGATCGATACTTCCTTTCCATAAAGCAGATCTAAGGAAGACTTTTTGTGAATGACCATCAAACGAGCCATGTCAAAGGATCGCCGCATATTGGGGCCTTCCCTGATCCCAACCAACCTGGAAGAGCCGTAGCCAATTTCTTGCCTACCGATTCTCACTTTGGCAGAACCCGTTCCTTTTTCCCATAGCCCGACATCTACAAATGCCTGATGAACATCTAGCTCATCTGATTCAAGTGGAACCCTGCCGTCTGAGGTGAGTCCGTGGTAGAGTTCGGCAAACACCCTGACTCGGGTGCCTATCCTTAAGGATGCGTGCACATCCAGGCGTTGGGAGTAGTAGGTGTTGTCCTCAGTGGTGTAATTTTCATTGGTGAAGTGCTCTACCCTGGGCCTGAACCCTCCTCCCAAAGTGAGAACGGTGGTCTTTTTTCTGTTAAGCGGGATAAACTTCAGCTCCTTTAAGAAAAAGTCTAGACTATCGTTGTCCTTCAGGAAGCGATAGTCCTCTTCTGCCCTGAGCATCAGAATGGGAGGAGCAGCTCCTTTGTTAGAATACTGCTCCTGTCCCATTCCTTTAAAACAGGCCATACAAATGGCCATTAACACCACAATTCTGAGCCTCATCAATCCTTGGTCTTGAAATAGGCCACAAAGCTCAGAATGATGGCGGCGGAAGAAACCAGAGTCATAACTGTTCCCGGGACAAAGTTTACAAAGCCTCCCAAGTCCATGAAAAGGAAGTACCCCAGATCCGCTAAGCCTCCGCAGATGGCAGCCAGAAAAATGGCATTTTTGTTTCCTTTCCAGATGTAAAATGCACAGATGAAGGTGACCAATCCGATCCACAGCAGGTTAAAGCCATGCTGACCGATGATGGCGCCAGAAGCTGGCGGATAGTCCAGTGCCAAGGTCTCGGGTGGCACCTTGTCCGCAATTCCGCCCACCGCAGCAGCGATGTCACCGGAAAGGATAAAATTATCTGTCATCACGCCGGCAAACATGTGAACTGCGCCCCAGATGATCCAGAGAACGGCTGCAATTTTGAAAAACGAATTGTACATGGTTATAGGGTATCTAGATGAGTTTGAAATAATGCTAATTGGGTGTGAAACTCCTGGTTGAGCTCCCCATCGAGGATGTTCCCCTCAGAAAAATTTCGATAAAATTCCGGCAGGTAGAAAGTTGCGGTGATGTTCCCCTCGAATGCAGGGAATATATCATGGGCAACCTTTAACACGTATTTGTTGGGTCGCTTCCCAGGGCTTGTGCTCAGGACAAACAGGGGTTTTCCTTGCCAAATCATCGGGGCTTCTCCCCTTGACATCCAATCCCACAAATTTTTGAAGGCAGCGGTGAATAAGCCATTGTGCTCAGCAAGGGAGACCACCACCCCATCAGTGGCCTGGATGAGTCGTGAAAATTGGGTTGCTGCTTCAGGAATACCGGAAGTTTTCTCTCGGTCAATCGAGTATACCGGGAGGTCAATCTCATATAAGTTGGCAAGGGTTACCTCAACCTGCTTTAGCTGGTGTGCAGTAAATGCGGCAAAGGTGGCATTAATGGAATGCTTGCTACTGGATGCCCCGAAGGCCAGGATTTTCTTCTCTCGGTTCATTGAGAGCGAAAATCCAAAACGGGGCTCCTGAATCCATTATGATTTCATAAGAAATGGGGGGATCATTTCTTTTTTTTGATCCACTGGTTTTTCACAGCACTCAGGGTTTCCTGGGTGACCCCCAGGTAGGAGGCAATCATTTTTTGGGGAACGCGCCTGGCAATGTCCGGGTAC
>JBCDIQ010000186.1:0-11041 GCA_039024295.1 Bacteroidota bacterium
GTTTTATACATCTTGCAATCAGTGGACCAAAGTGGAAAAAGAATTCATTAAAAGAAAACCAAAAGCGATAAAAAATATCACAATAAAATAATTAATCTTACACACCTAAGAAGAATTATTTTATAACACTGAACAGAAAGAATAACGAAATATGTAAAAGGTTAGCAGGCTAAGATCTGGTAGAATTGATCTTTTTTCTTACAAAATTGCTTGTTTCAGCCTATTTTTCATGCTTAAAATACTAGGTATTTATTTTTAATAGCGGTTGAGCCCTCTATCTTATCGGGGGCTAGGTATGCGATGGGCTTACCTCTATTTTTATCGAAAAAATAAGGAGGAATTGGTTGGTAAGTGGGATAGTAGAGCCGAAATTAGCTTCTCTAGCTAACTTTTGACTGCTAGAAAAGTGTCCAAAAAAATAAGGCCCACTTTTGTGGACCTATATCTCAAGACAGCTAATTTGAGATTTACACTTAACTAACAGATACTTTCTTTACGCAAATATACGCCTTCCTGTTTCAAAAACTTGGAAAGAAGTATCGAAATGTAACGCGTAGTACAAAAAATTATTTTTTGGGAAGCGCAAAATTTATCCCAACACCTAAGCCCGCCGAATGCAGCCGTTTACGCTGGCTCCCGATTCTCTGGGTACCAAACTGGAAATAGGGCTCAAGAAAAAGGTTCATCCGCTTGCTTAAATCTATCCCAACACCTGGAGAAAATGTCAGGCTTCCCAGGTAGGTGGCGATTCGCTGCTGAGTGCGGATAGGGGTTAACTCATTTAAATTTGATACTGCTCCTGGCTCATCCTGGTTATTGGAGATGTTTTCCACACTGTAAGGGTCGTACAACTCATAGTCCTCTTTAAGCATAATGGTGGCACTAGGGCCTGCCTGAGCATATAAAGTCCACTTCCCCATTTTAGGGAAGTAATACCTTACATGGATAGGAATTTCGATCATGTGAAAGCGAGCCATCAGTTGGCTCTCCCACTGTCCCAGATCTGCATCGAAGTTTTGCTGGGTATGCTCAAACTGCTTGAAGGCGTATGTAATCCCTGATACCAATCCCCAATTGGGGTGGAGTTGCAGGTTTACCCTTCCACCAAGGATGTATCCTGGTTTTCCTGCCTCATTGAACTGAGCAACGGACGAAATGCCCGCAGTATATAATTGAAGAGAAAAGGCAGGGTAAGCTGCTTTTTCGGGGGAAGGAATGTGGGCAGAAGGAATTCTACCATTTCCGCTGAGCAGATCATCTTGGGAGACCGGAAGTTGGTTAACGGCAAACTGTTTACGGACAACTAAAGAAGTACGGGTTGTCTGGCGAACAGCTTCCTGTTCCTCAATTCCATCAGGCTGATAATCAGTTTGGTTATTTGCGTCAATGGAAGAAAGTCTGTTTTCTGAGGCTGCCTGATCATTTGGCTGGGCTATTTGCGGCGAGACAGTAGCAATGTTGGGTGAATTGTAGGTATCATCTCCCCTGCTTGCCGACACTGGATCAGCCATGGAAGGTATCGAAACAGGTTCAGAAACAACCTGGGGCTGCTCAGCAGAAGGTCCGGTAACCAAAGAAGACTGCTGTTTATCAGCTTCTTCAGCTTGAATTTCTAGTGAAGGGGCGGCGGCATCCGATTGGAGCTGGGAAATATCGGCTTCCTCACCAGTGGCAGTGTGTAATTCTTCTTCTGATTTTGCATCTGGCGCATGAGCTCTGCTCTCCGAGGTGCTGTTCTCTACAGATTCAGATTTAACTTGGTTGATGTCTTGAGAAAGCTCGGAAGAAGCAGGACATAACATGACCATCGCAAGGGCAACTACCAGGATTGCATCTAATATAAAGGACCTTATATGGGGAGGCTCAGAAGCAACAGCAGCTTTAGGTAGCTGTTTCTCCAGCCCATGCCACGAATTTGGATCTAATGGGACCGTAGCGTATTGAACCTTTTCTTGTATCAACTGATCAAAACCAGGCAAAAGTGCCTTTTCCACTGCCTGCCAGTGGGCAGGGTCATAGGGAACGGCTGTTTCAGCCAGTTTGCTTGCAATTGCATGGTCAAATGGGGCTTCCAGCAAATGGTTCAACTGTTCCCAGTCTGTAACCTTAAAAGGGATTTGAACGGACTGAACACGTTCACGGACTGTGTGGTCAAACGCGTCAGTATCTATTTTTTTGGCAAGGATATTCCAATCTGCTGCTGGCTGTGGTACTTCGTACCCCTCCAGCAGCTCGCGCATGACGCTATCGAAAGAATTATCCAACATACTTTTCCTCTCCAAGTCGTTTTTGTTGGCGCATGGCAAGTACCATGCGCTGAAGTTTAGCTCGGGCTTTTGCAAGGTTACTTTTTGAAGTCCCTTCACTGATGCCCAACATTTTTCCCACCTCTTTGTGGGAATATCCATCAATCACGTACAAATTGAATACCGTTCTGTACGCAGGAGACAATCTTTGCACCAGGGTAAGAATTTCTTCTGCACTGATTTGAGAAACCACATCGTGCCAGTCTGCTTCGTGAACCGCATGGTTGATCTCCACAAGGTTGGGCCGTTTGGAGTTCTTTCGGTAATAATCAATAGAGGTATTGATCACAATCCTCCGAATCCAGGCACCCAGGTTCGTGCCTCGTTTGAACCGCTCAAGGTTCCGGTAAATTTTAATGAAGGCCTCATGTAGGACATCCCGGGCTTCTTCCCGGTCATTGGTATACCTTAGGCATACTGCCATCATACTTCCATAGTATTTTTCGTACAGCATCTTTTGACATTGCCGATCATTATGGATACAGCCTTCTACGATTTCATCTTCGTTATACACCAGCTTTTGCTTTGTTCCATGAAAAATAACGAGGTTGTCGAAACCCTAAACAGCATTCAAGGTACTTCTTTAATTGAATAAATTTTCAGAAGTACACTCAAATTATTAACGCAGGGCGAATAAAAGGGGTTGCTCATGCAATAGATGGCTCATTTTTTGTGGTAAAATGTGAATATGCTTAATGTGCCCAAGGCACCTTGTAATTCCTCTAGACCCTACAAAACATGCTTATACAAGCCAAAAAATTTGGCCCTTTGAGCGTCTTGTTGTTCTACCTAAGCCTGTCTCTCTTCATTTTTTCAGGCTGTAAACAAGACAGTAGTCAAGGAAAGAGCGCCTACATGGATTACTTTGTCCCTTACCAAGACATGTTGTCCCAACGGGCTGTAACAACTGATGCTCCCAATGAGCAGGACATTCTTACTGCTATGGCGTACTACAATGATGGGAATTTCTCCCAGGCCATCCCCTTTTTCCTTAAAGCGTTGGCCGAACAACCCAGGGATATTCCACTCAATTTTTACCTGGGGGTTTCACATATTGGTAACCATGCTCCCGAACCTGCTATTCCTTTCTTAAAACAAGTCGCTGAGCAGCGCGATACACCGCTGGCTGTTCCTGCCCTTTGGTATCTAGGTCTGGCTTATCTACAGACAGGAGACCGGGTAAACGCTGTTCCCTGTTTTTTTGACCTGAAAATCCGCAATACCTCCTATAAAATTCAGGCGACCAAAGTTTTGCAGACAATCCCCGAAGGTGAACAGTTCCTGTATGCTGCCCGAACAGGTAAGACCTTCCACATTGGGTTGGCGGGCTTCAATTCGTTGGACTATTTTAGAATTGATGACAACAACACGGTAGCCATTCGTACCTCGCATAATGAGAAAAAGCTGCATGTTCGGTTTAATCGTGATATTGGGGGCACTAGCGTGATACGCCTGTATGATGGAGATGGGCAATTATTGCACATTGAAAAGCTTACTCCGGCAGAAGCAGGCGTTGAAAAAGATGTCGATTTAGCATTTTTAGAACCCGGTAATTTTACCTTACAGGTAGAAATGGAGGAAAAAGACCCATTAAGACAGCGAATCAAGGTCCACTGAGCCGTTACATTCCTAAGTGTAAGTTTAGGCAAAAAAGGGAGGAAATTTGCCTAATTATTTTTGAACAATTTGATAACTGGTATGTAAGAGGGGAATAAAAGTACCTTCTGATAAAATTTGTGCATTGGATATTTTTGCAGATGTATATGTCGCCTTCATGTCGCTCTGCAAATAGCTTCATTCATGAATCACAAACTGTTTTGCCAATACCTGTTTTTACTGTCCATTTGCTTTGCCATCCTTATCTCGAAAGGAAAGGCCCAAGGGACAGACTTTGTCGCTGATAGTACAATTGGTTGTGCCCCATTCACAGTAGATTTTGAAGCCCAAGCCCGAGGAGCGGTTTCTTATCATTGGGATTTTGGAAATGGCGATACCTCCAATCAAACTGATCCAAGTGTTACTTATATTCTACCTGGAAGCTACACCGTCACACTGGAGGTAAACTACCAGGATGGGTTAAGGGAAAAGATTGTTAAGGTAGCTTATATCAAAGCAAATGGGGCTCCTATTCCCATTTTCTTTGCAAATAGAGAATTATTGTGTGCAGGTGAAGAGGTTCAGTTTACAGACCGCAGTAGAACCAATGCAGGAGTCCAATTGAGAAGATGGGATTTTGGAAACGGCGCATTCGATACAACCGTAAGAAATCCAGTTCACATTTATCCAGACTCGGGCTTTTACAGCGTAAGGCTGGCCATTACGGATACAAACGGCTGCTCAAATGTGGCTGTGAGAAACCAATATATTAAGGTAAAACCTAAACCTGATGCCTCCTTTACCGTTGAAAACGGGGCGGATTGCAGCGGCCCACTTACGGTAAAATTTTTCAGTAAGGATTCTCTTGCCCCCATTCATTTTTGGGATTTTGGGAATGGCAATACCTCAACCCAACCGAATCCTACCCACACGTATGTCAATATCGCGAACTACACGGTTACCCACATTGCTGCAGATACTTTTGGGGGCTGTGCTGATACGTTTACATTGGCCAATGCAGTAACCATTGGGACTACTGGTAGGGCAGTCATCCAATTCGCTCCACAAAAGCTATGCTTAGGCGATCAGGTACAATTTTCCAGCCCAGTTGGTTCTGCTGGGGTTTATTCCTGGGATTTTGGAGATGGAAGCCCCAATTCATCTGACCCTCGTCCTAACCACTTATATGTAAATTCAGGCACCTACACCGTCAAAGTAGAAATTCAGCGACCCTCAGGCTGCTTACTCAAGTCTTCTGCCCTCGTGAAAATTGGGGGTACGGCAAAAGCAAAGTTCGCCTCAAACCAACGATTTGCTTGTGATCCTCCTATGACCGTTCGGTTTGCAGACAGGTCCTCCTCGGGGGCAGTGAGTTGGCTTTGGGATTTTGGAGATGGAAATATTTCCACCCAGCAAAACCCTACCCATATTTACACCCAGAGGGGAGATTTTGATGTTTCTCTGACTGTCATGAGCGTGGATTCCTGTTTTTCCACTGATGTGAGCCCGGGGTTCATTCAAATTGATTCCTCCTCTATAGATATTTTTGCAGATGTCAGAGAGGGATGTGCACCCCTTCAGGTAAAATTTTCTCCGCTTACAGATAACATCGGGCAAATAGCTTCCTATCTATGGGATTTTGGAGATGGCAATGTTTCAACACGCTCACGAGCCACTCACGTTTACCGAAACCCAGGTGTGTACACAGTAAGGCTTACTGTTACCACATCAGACGGCTGTGTTCGAACTGTAGAAAAGACAGATTTCATCCAGGCAGGGGTACAAGGACCGGTAAGCTTTGTGGCAGATACCACCCTTGGATGTGCCAACTATCAATTTCAGTTTACCAACTCCACTTCAATAAATGGAGATTGTTTTTGGCAATTTGGAGATGGACAAACAGATACATTATGCAATCCGCTGCACACCTACATTGACACTGGCTTTCATGATGTGACCTTGACTGTGACTGATCGCGGTTGTGTCAACACCCTAACGAAACCTGCTTACATTTACATTCATCCTGCGATTGCGCGGTTTTCAGTAGATGAGATCATTGGGTGTAGGCTGCCCTTCACGGTGAATGCAACAGATCGCTCTGTGGGACCAGATACTTGGACCTGGGACTTTGGGGACGGTAGCCCGCTGGTTAACGCTCAGAACCCTTCTCATACTTACACCCAGGAAGGTAGGTTTGTGATTACCCTGAATATCACCAACTCCCTTTATGGATGTAGCCATCAAATGCAGCAGCCGATAGAAGTTCTGACGGTCGATGCAGATTTCACAGAAGATAGCATAGCAGGTTGTAAACCCCTATTTGTGAATTTCCAAGAGACATCCTATCAAGGCGTATTTTGGGAATGGAATTTTGGCGATAGTACCACAGCTACAGGAAACACCGCTTCACACACTTACGGCAATATTGGGTATTATGATGTTCAATTAATTGCGACAAACAGACTTGGGTGTAAGGATACCTTGGTAAAGGATTCTTTGGTCCACGTCCGTGGTCCATTGGCAGACTTCATGGCCGTTCCAGATAAAGGATGTGCCCCTCAACAAGTAGCGTTTACTGATCAATCTTCCATCACCAGCTCCATTGTAACCTACTCGTGGGATTTTGGAGATGGAGGTACCGATTCAGTTGCAAATCCTCTGCATACCTACCTCCAGGCAGGAAGGTATGATGTACTCCTTGCAGTCACAGATAGCGAAGGCTGTAGTGACACCCTGATGCGTACTGAGGCAATTGATATTACCCTACCGGTCGCTAACTTTCGGGTAAAGGATACCCTTACCTGTGCCAACAACCCCATCAGTTTCACCGATCAATCTACTGGTGTTGGCCTCAGTTACCTATGGGACTTTGGAGATGGGAATACTTCTGCACTGCCAAATCCCAACCACACTTATGCTCAGGACGGCAGATACACCATATCATTGACGGTTACCGACAGGAATGGATGTGATTCCACACTTGTAAAGCCAGCACACATCAGAATTACAGAACCTTATGTATCCTTCACTGCAGATAGTACATTTGGCGTATGCCCGCCTTTAGTGGTCAGCTTTCAGCCAGATTCAGTAGGGCCGCATCCGGTGGCCTCCTGGAAGTGGGATTTTGGAGATGGGAGCCAGTCTCGTTTACAGACCCCTATCCATACCTATGTCCTGCCTGACACCTACACCGTTTCATTGGTAATGGTTACCCAAACCGGCTGTACGGATACCGCCTTGGTTGAGGATTACATTACCCTGTTGGGGCCAGTAGGGACTTACAGCCTGGCTAATTCAAGTGGCTGTCCTACCTTGGATGTTGAATTGCAGTCGTACTCCCATAATTCTATTTTATTTGAGTGGGACACAGATGATGGCACCATCCTTATCGGGGATACAGTGCAGCACACCTATATCCAAAGCGGGGTATACTATCCACAGATCACGCTGGAAGACACAAATGGATGCCGGGTTCAATTTCCTGCAAGAGATAGTGTTGTGGTACACCACATGCCGGTGGCAGGTTTTACGGCAGATAGCTTGTTGGTGTGTGCCCGTACAAATATGACCTTTAGGGATACCAGCCAATCTGTCGACCCATTGGCCCAGTGGATATGGGATTTTGGGGATGGGGGCATTTCAACTCAGCAAAACCCGACCTACAGTTACCAGGTAGCAGGAAATTATGACCTAAAACTAAAAGTCGCCACGGTTTTTGGGTGTGAAGACTCGATTGAGGTATCTACCTTCGTTCGAGTGCGCAATGCGCCCATCGCAAAGATGCGTATTTCAGACAGCGTGGGCTGCACACCGGTGAATATTTTATTCGAAGACATTTCTCCCTCAGGGGGATTAGGAAACACCGGGCGAACCTGGGACTGGGATTTCAACGGCCTTACAAGTTCCCTTCAGACGGATACTTTCACCTATGCAGTTCCCGATACCTACACGGTGATCCTGACGTTGGCGGGGACTAATGGGTGCCCAGGCAGAGACACCTCCACCATTGTGGTACACCCACTGCCAGAACCTGACTTTGTGGCAGCAGACAGTTCCGGCTGTGCACCTAAGTCCGTAGTTTTTGCAAACAGGACCCCTTCTGGGATGAACTGGGGCTGGGACTTTGGGGATGGAACACAGGATACTTCTCGTTTCCCGATTCATGCCTATACCCGAGACGGCATCTACTCGGTAAGCTTGACAGTTCAGGACAGCAATGGATGTATCAATAGGTTTACCCGTACAGATTATATTCGATTGCTGCGCCCAGTTGCAGACTTTGTTGCCTCAGATACAACTGCTTGCCCAGGAACACCTATCCGTTTTACCGATCAGACTGCTTCTGATGATTCATTGGTTACTTGGAGCTGGAATTTTGGCAATGGAAACACAGACTCTGTTAGACATCCTGTCGCTCTATTTGATATAATTGGAGATTATGATGTCCAGCTTATTGTCACAGATGTTTACGGCTGTAAGGACACGGCATTTAAACCAGCTTATATAGTCATTCCACCGCTTGATGAATCAAAAGTACCTGAAATTAGCCTGGCTTCTGTAGTTTCAGATCAATCAATCGAGGTGAAATTTACCCCTTACCCAAACCTGGATGGAGACTTCAGCAGATACGTCCTGTACCGTAGTTTAAATGGGAGCCGTTTTGAAGCAATCGATACCTCTATGGATGCGACAACCTTCCTGTTTTTGGATGAGGGAATTGATGCCCGAAGGGATACCTTCTGTTATAAATTACAATTTGTAAACCTGTGTGAGCGAAGCTCTAAATTAGCAAGAGCCCAAGTCCACTGTCCCGTACAGTTGACCGCCACACCGGTGGAGCCAGGCGTATCTCTTGACGTTGACCTTAATTGGACACCCTATTTGGGATTTGATACGATAGACCGGTATGAGGTGTACCGGGTGAATGATTACGCCATCGGAAGTGGAGAATTGATCGCTAGCTTGCCGCCGGATGTACATACCTACCGGGACACAGACATGGAATGTGAAAACTCCATTTCATATCGGGTAATTACCCGGACTGGATCGGTTGACCTTGTGAGCGGAAGTGACACCAGTTATGCATACACGATCAACCCTCTTCCTGAGATGCCCCTGCATATGGTACGGGCAACCGTAGAAAATAACCTTGAAGTCTTAGTGGAATGGGAGATTCCCAACGATCCAGGGTTGCGGGAATTTGCTGTTGAAAAAGACAACGGGGATGGATTCAGAGAGGTGTTGCGTGAATCCGTTCTTTCGCCTAACCGTAAGTACCAGGATATTCAGGTAGAGGTGGATCGCCAATCCTATATCTACCGTGTAATGGGAATAGACAGTTGTGGAGTATTCACTCCTCTAGGCAATCCTGGAAACAGCATTCACCTTACTGCACGGTACCTGGACAACCAGATCGTCCTGAACTGGACTCCTTATGAAGGCTGGGAGGAAGGTGTTGACAAATACATTGTACAGCTCTATCGAGAATCCTCGAACAGCTTTGTTGACCTGGCCGAATTGGCAGGAGAGCGGAATATTTTTGTGGACAACATTTCTGAAACTGGGCAGGAATCCAATTGCTATCGTATCCTCGCAGTGGAAAAAGGAGGGAATGAAACTTCCAGCTTATCGAACGAGGCCTGTGTAGGTATTAAAGCCCTGATTTTTGCTCCAACTGCATTTACGCCAAACGGAGATGGCGCAAATGAGGAGTTTCTGGTCCAAGTAACCAATGTGAGCAGCTACCAGATTCAGATCTTCAACAGATGGGGACGCCTGGTTTTCAGCGCAGACCAGCCAGATCAGCCTTGGAATGGTACCATGAACGGGAAAGCTGTGCCTGAAGGAAATTACGTTTACGTCATTCAGGCTACCACCAATGGAGGTACTGCATTCTACCGACAGGGGAATATTACCCTCATCCGATAGGAGTTAATTGACATTCTTTTGTATATTTGGATTTATTATCTACTCACACAAGAAACAGTGTGATTCCAAAGGCGTAGATATGAAAAGCCTGAAAGGCCGGGGTCTAATCCCGGCCTTCTTTTTTTACCACAATACACCTAATCCTCCAAAAAGTAAATAGGGTCTGTATCCATAGTCCTCTGCTGGAAATTGGGGAAAGTTTGGGGCAAATTGCCCTTTTACCTGTAAGGTTAGATCCTCCAAGAATGAAAAGGATAGTTTCATAAATAATGCTGGCTCATATTTCCACCTGGGAGCCGGTATCGGATCATCTTCTAGAATACCCTCATCTCGTACATCATACCGTGAAAATTCAAACCAGCCTGCCCTAACGGCAAATCCACCGGTAAAAGTTGTCCCTGTTCTTGATGGGCTAGTGGCTCCCTGAAAAATAAGTAGCCCATATGGCCTGTCAAAACGGGTATCAATGTCAAATTGATCAACGTCAGGAGGACCGATGATGTCGTTGTCTAAATCAGACCTCCCGAAGGCATACCCACCAATGAGGGTTACCCTTGCATGACCCTCTGGAGATTCGATATATCCCCCAATCCCTACATCAGCCATTAGTTGTTGCCTTTCAACAAGGGTCTCTGTAGTTTCATTTAAAACGGTTACGGTAGTCGATGTTGCGTTATATACATACCCTCCACTTAGGGTAACCACCAGATGATCTACCGGGGAGGTAGCAGCTGACAGAGATAGAAGATTACTACCTGTCGTAAGACTCGCTTCCATTTCTCTTTTTTTGACACTAGGTGTTTGAATCTCATTGGGAAAATAGACGTTTGCACATCCGCTTAAAAGAACAGGAATCAGCAAAAAAGAAAGGGATCTAACGATTTTCATGGTAGGTGGAACTAATAGCATATAGTAAGGGTAAAAGGGCTTATTAAGCTATCAAAGTTCGGCCTCACATACAATGAGAGGATCGGGGGCCTCCCGGAGATTGGTAGGCAATAAAAAATGACCTTCCAGGAGGTTTTTAGGAACGAAAGGTAAATGGGAACCTTATTTCTCTGGCCTCCTCATTTGCCATTTGAGGCCTGCACCCATAAAAAACATGATCCTCTGAAAATCATATTCTTCGATATGAAATTCAGAAGTACTAAGCCCTCCTTGCCCTTTAACCACTGCTGTTAGTTGAGGGGTTATTGGAATCGTAAAGGCCA
>JBCDIQ010000187.1:0-11035 GCA_039024295.1 Bacteroidota bacterium
CATTCTACTGATCTCAGGCTCAGTTTTTCCCATCAGCTTTGCAAGGTCTTTCTGGGTCATTCCCTTTTTTCTAGAAGGACTAATATCTGCTCTGTGATGTACAGGTTCTTTTGGATAAACTCACGGTTCTCAGGTTTTACCCTGCTGAGTGCGTTTTCGAAATATGTTCTGGCCATGTTTCTGTTTCAATCCTTTTGATAATAGGGTATATGCCGAAGAATATGTGAATGACAACGTCTGTTTTTCGTATTTCAGGAAATAAAAAGATTCCCTATAAATATCAAATTGATCTCTAACCCATCGTATTTACTTGAAAGGTTTCGCCCCGCTGGGGCTCAGCTTCTGAATGAAATCTATTCTACCAAGGTTACGCTCCTTCGGAGCTAAGTGCCTGACGGCATCCATATTCAGGCCACCTATCCAGCACTACCGCTTTGGGAGGGAGTGACACCTTTGGAGAGCTAATCACCTAGAACACCAGCTTCGGCGAAGAGATACCTAGAGTTGTCGTGAATACCCGTTCATATGTGATCTATGAACTTCAATTTTGTATAATGGTAAAGTTATCATAAAAGTTAATCCCACGAAATACTTTTCGGAGGGTATGCAAAGCAGTCCCCTTGCAGCTTGCAACTCCACCCCTTAAATTGCGTAAGGCAGAAAGGTTTGATATGTCAGTTTATAGAATTTGCCTTACCCCCACAAAATCTCAAAAAGGGTAAAAAGCCATTTCAAACAAACTGAAACCCGTAAACCGAACACTGGAAACCTAAAACCCATTAGCTAATACCTAAAAAGCTATTCCTCACATGTCAACAGAAGCACCTGCAAAAAGAACCGTAGAAGTACCTGATTGGGTAAAAGAAATTAAGCGCAAATATTTATCCCAGAACGTATCCCAGTTTGTCATCCACGGGAACATCAATGATTATGTGCCCCTGGCGGTCAACGGAGAGTCGCAGTACCTGCGCATGAAGGATTTCCTGGACAACGAGATGTTCAAACACCGTGACATTGTGGTGTATTACGACAGGGCCGCAGGAATTCGCTTCAAAGACGACCGGATATTCGGCGGAGATGGTGCCATGCGCCAGGATTTTGTCTCCACCCTCAAGATGTTTGATGAGCTTTCCGGCAATAATTTCTCGCAAATCAGCCGGGAACCAGGCCGGGCATTTCTGGCATTGGACACCTATTTCAACCTGTGCATCAACCAGGAGTTCATCCAATACCTGATTAACTACCTTGAGCGGCGAATTACCGTTCAGCCCCCCCGGACTGGAGGTAATGGGGCACAGGAAGAAGACATCGTCCAGCGGTTCATGAACCGGACCATTCCAGACTTGGTCCAATACATTGAAAACAGGGGAGAAGGGGAGAAGCCGCGTGATTCTACCGCCCAGCGTAAGCTGATTTCCCTGCTGAAAAAGCGCTTGTCAAAGCCCAAGTCCATCGCTTTTACAGTAGAATATGCGGAAACCATCATCCCGATGGCCAATAGCTCCAACTATCGTCCGGAAGAGCGGATGCTGCTAGTGTTTATGCAAAAATGGGCGCAGGAAGAAAACTTCCTGGATGCGGACATGACTGTATGCGTACTGACAGAAAATATTGCGGATATCAACGCCCAGTATGTGCGCAACCCCTACACCCATGAGGTGCAGGTTCCCTATCCGACAGAGAGTAATCGGCTTGACTTTATCAAGCACTTCATGACCCAAAACGAAGAGGCACGTGAACTCTTTGAAATGAGTGAGGCCGTATTGGCAAAGAATACCGCAGGATTAGGGCTGGTCCACTTGGACATCATCATGTCAGAGGCTGCCGGAAATGAAATTCCGTTTACCAATTCGGAATTGATGAAGAAGAAAAAGGAGATGATCGAATCTGAGGCGGGTGGTCTCCTGGAATTCATCGAAACCAAGTACAGCCTGGAGGATGTTGCTGGACATGGACAGGTGAAAAAGCATTTGAACGACGCCTCCCGCGCTTTGAAATCCGGTAAGCAGGATGTCATGCCGATGGGCTATTTGGTATCAGGCCCGGTAGGGACAGGTAAAACCTTTATGATTACCTGCTTTGCCAATGACATCGGGGTACCGATGGTGCTACTAAAAAACTTCCGCTCCCAGTGGCAGGGGGTAACCGAAGGGAACCTGCAAAAGGTGCTCAAAATCCTCAAAGCGATGTCACCTGTTGCGGTAATGATCGATGAGGCAGATGCCTACCTCGGCAATAGAAGTGCCCAGGGCGATAGCGGAGTGAGCAGCCGGGTGTTCTCCATGATCGCCAGCTTTATGAGTGACACGGATAACCGAGGACGTATCATCTGGTTTTTGGTAACCGCCAGGCCTGACCTCATGCCGGTTGACTTCAAGCGTCAGGGACGTGCTGAGGAGCACATTGCCCTGTTTTATCCAGAAACCCTGGCAGAAAAACGAGAACTGCTGCAGGTGATGCTTCGAAAGACAGGGCTTAAGTACGTGGATTTGGATGAATTCGACGATGAATTTCTCGAAGAGATGACCATTCGATCTGGGGCGGACATGGAAGCAGCGCTGACGCGGTCCAAATTCAAGGCGGCGAGCCTCGGGTTGCAAGAAGTCAATTTTGACATTATCGCCCAGGTATTCAACGACTTTTTGCCGCCTACCTATCCAGAGGAGATTGAGTTGATGACCTACGCGGCCGTGCTGGAATGTACCTCCAAAGAGCTTCTTCCCAAACGCTTCCGGGAAATGTCTCGCCAGGAAGTCTTAGAAACGGTGGAAGACCTCAAAAGCCGCATCAGTTAAAATTTCCAGCGTTTTCTTTGCGACATATACAAAAACTGCTACCTTTGTTGCTCCCAAAAAGGAGGTGCGGTAGCTCAGTTGGTAGAGCAATGGACTGAAAATCCATGTGTCGGCGGTTCAATTCCGTCCCGCACCACGAAATATACTGTTAGGCTCCTGACTCAGGAGCCTTTTTTGTTAAGTAGCTGTACCAAGTTATGAGGGTTAGGCTTTCTTCCCCAAATAAAAAAACCGGACTATTGAAGCCCGGTTTTTTTATGGCCAAAACCAAGATGATCAGCTCGCGGTTTGCTCGTGTACATGTACATCCATCTGAGGATAAGGAATATTGAGTCCTTCTTTGTCGAAAGTTTTGTACACCTTTTCCTGCATGTCAAAGTAAATGCCCCAATAATCGGAAGCATTTGCCCACACCCGAACCACAAAGTTTACCGAAGAGTCGGCCAGCTCAGATACGGCCACAAATGGAGCAGGCTCCTGAAGGATACGCTTGTCCTCCGCAATGAGCCGGTTAAGGACTTCACGACCCTTATCTACGTCATCTCCGTACCCAATGCCAAAGCTCATGTCCACACGGCGGGTTTGTTCAAGTGATAAGTTGGTCAACGAACCGGTGGAAAGCCCTCCATTGGGGATGATGATGGTCTTATTATCAAATGTCTTGAGAACGGTGTTGAACAGCTGAATTTCATGCACGGTTCCGAGGAATCCTTGCGCGTCAATTACATGGCCTACTTTGAATGGCTTGAAAATCAAAATCAATACACCACCGGCAAAATTCTGAAGCGTTCCGGACAGTGCCATGCCTATGGCCAAGCCTGCAGCACCTAATATGGCAATAAAGGAGGTGACCTCAACTCCTACCATACCCAGCACACTTACCACCAATAAAATCTTCAAAATGGCACCGAGCATATCCCGCAGAAACGGCTGAAGGGTCGCATCTACTCCACGCTTACTCATGACTTTGGTAAGGGCAGAGGTAATGCGTCCAATGACTGCAAACCCAATGATGAGGACCAGTAGTGCCAGGGCAAACTTGATCCCGTAATCAATGATCTGATCAGTCAAGTCTTTTGTAAGTAATTCGTCCATGATGAGAAAGGGTTAATAGGGTAAAACACGAGCGCAAAGCTAGAAGATTTATCGAACTCTTCCTTACCTGCTTCATAATCTTAACAATCAGGTTATAAGAAAGGATAATGGACCTTCTGTTTTACTCATTGCTCTGTTTGAATTCTGTATCTTTGTGCACATGATCCCACAGCAACAACTTTATTCCTTTGACTTGGTCTGTGCACAACAATTGGACAAACAGGACCCCCTGGCTGATTTCCGGAATCGCTTTCATTTGCCCGTCCAATCATCGGGTGAGCCTTACCTGTATTTTACCGGAAACTCTCTAGGCTGCCAGCCCAAAGGCACGGCAGAAGCCATCAAGGTTGAACTGGAAGACTGGAAAAGGTTGGGGGTGGAAGGGCACTTACACGCACGAAATCCCTGGATGCCTTATCATGAACGATTAACAGATTCCTTGTCAAAGATTGTGGGAGCAAATCCAGGAGAAGTTGTGGCCATGGGTGCGTTAACGGCCAATTTGCATTTCCTGTTGGTTTCCTTTTACCAGCCTAAGGGTCGGAGGATGAAGATTTTAATGGAAGATGATGCTTTTCCTTCGGATAGTTACGCGCTTAATTCGCAGGTAGCTTTTCACGGGTATACGCCAGAGGAGGCCATTATACGACTAAAGCCCAGGTCTGGAGAATATTACCTCCGGACAGAAGATATTCTGGAAGTAATCGAGCAAGAAGGGGATCAGGTTGCAACCCTGCTGATGGGAGGGGTGAACTATTTTACCGGCCAGGCATTTGAGATGGGGAAAATCACGGAAGCTGCCCATAAGCAAGGAATAACCGTAGGATTTGACCTGGCACATGCGGTAGGAAATTTCCCCCTAAAACTACACGGCTGGGGAGTTGATTTTGCTGCCTGGTGCAGCTACAAATACTTGAATGCAGGGCCTGGTGCAGTCGCAGGGGTATTTGTGCACGAACGCCACGCGCATAATCCTGACTTGCCCAGGTTTGCCGGGTGGTGGGGCCACGACAAGGAAAGACGATTTTTGATGGAGCCGGATTTTGTTCCTGTTCCCGGGGCTGAGGGCTGGCAGCTTTCCAATGCGCCCGTACTTTCTATGGCAGCATTAAGGGCATCCCTTGACCTGTTTGATGAGGCCGGAATGCAACGTTTGCGGGCAAAAAGTGAATTACTCACCGGGTACCTGGCCTATCTCATTGACCAAATACCCGGTATATCTTACATCACCCCCAAGGATCCTGTCCAACGGGGATGTCAGCTTTCCTTGGTGCTAGACCAAGGCGGAAAAGAAGTTTTTGACCAATTGGAAGCCAAAGGCGTAATATGTGACTGGCGAGAGCCCAATGTGATTCGGGCGGCACCAGTACCCTTGTACAATTCCTTTGAGGAGGTGTATCACTTCGGCCGTTTACTCCGGGAAATCCTTAACGGATAAGCAGCTTGGCATATCGTTGAGTAGTTGGTGATTGAATCCGAATAAGGTATAGCCCTGAGGGCAGTCCGTTTACTTCCAAGGGGTTTGGGTCACCTGTGGCAAACTCCTTGGTGAGCAGGCTGCGCCCTTGGAGATCAAGTAGAGATACCGAAAGGGGAAGCCCCTTATTTGTTCCCTCAACCTCTACCCAGACCTGGTCCTGTGCTGGATTTGGCCAGATACGTATG
Source organism: Bacteroidota bacterium (assembly GCA_039024295.1). GTDB lineage: Bacteria > Bacteroidota > Bacteroidia > J057 > J057 > JBCDIQ01. Next base: position 5,556 of record JBCDIQ010000187.1, read on the forward strand.
GTGCTACCTTCAATTGATAAGGGATCAATAGAAGTCGAAGAACCTTCTTCGGAAAACAAAAGGGCTAAGCCTGGGTCTCTGGGGGCATTTTTCTTACCAATAACATAGAAATCTCGCTCTACCAGATGGAATTGAAAGGATTGCGCGATTTGTCCATCATTATTCACCAAAGAGACTGCATTCCAGATACCGTTCCTGAAGTCTCGCCGTAGAAGGCGTACCCCTTCTTGGGCACCACTCAGGTTGTACAATAACCAAGGACTGTCGTTCTGGTCTAGGATCAATCGGTTTGGACTGCCTACGAGGTTGCCTGCCGCTATAGTTGGGGTTTCTGTTCTCCAGGCTTCGAGGTTTCGGCGCCATAAAATGCGAATTTCACCACTTACGTCGTCCCGATAAGAAATCCAGATGTTTCCATTTTCTGCGGCTACCAACTCTAGGTTTCTGGGTTGAGAAGTAAAAGAATCTGTGAGCGTGGTAATGGTCCAGTTATTTTCAAGAGGTGCTTTTTCAGCGTATTTTACCGTACCTAATGCCCTGTTAACATAGGCAAGGTGAAGGGTACCATCAGGTGAAATATCAATGGATGGAGATTGGCCGATTGAGCTTCCGGCAGAATCAACCAGGGTACGGCCATAACTTTGTCCCCCCGCCGCCTGGAAAGCATACTTCACCCCTCCGTCCTGGAGGTCAAAATAACAAATGTGGATGGTGTCGCCCTCCATTACCATGTCCACGTCGTCTGGAATACTGTTTACATCTACATTTTGTAGGGTCCATCCTCCGCTCCCATCAGGCCTGGCGACCCGAAGGATATTTGGCCTAGAAAGAATGTAGGCAATTACAGGCTCTGACGAGGCATTAGTTTGCAGTTCAATGTTCCTCAACCCCTGCCCTGCCTGATCAATGGGTTCATATGTCCAAACACCATTTTCTCTTTTGCCATAAAACAATTGGTCTTCGAAGGATTCTGAAAAGGCGAGATGAATGACATCATCTCCTCCCACCCTTACTACTTGAGAACCTAGGTACTGGCCCCTTTTGGTAGAAGAGGTCAATTCCTGGTATGTCCAGTCACTTTCTCCTAATTTGAGTGACGCGCTCAGCAGCTGGTCATTCTCTGAGTCGGCCACCAATAAAAAAAGACTGTCCCCTACGAGTGCTGTTTGCAGGCTGGCATCTACATCCAGGTTAGTGTATACCGAATCCGTTTGCCAATTCAGGCCTCCATTTTTACTGGTGGTGAGCAACACAGACCTGGCAGCTGCATCATAATAGGTGATGTAAATGGAATCGTTGTCATAGGCTTCAATGGAAAAATAGGTGCGGTAGTTTTGGTCGGTCTGAGCGGGAAGAAACCTAAAAGGTTGGATGAGGAATGAATCTTTCTGAAGGGAATCTAGGGGTAACCTTGCATAGAAAAAATTTCTGCGAAGGCTATTGGTTGTGGTCCGACCGTAACGGACAGAATTGCCATAAACCAGGTGCAATACAGAGTCACCCTGGAGCGTGAAATCGGGGTAGTGATAGCTTTCACGATAGTCCAGGCTGTTAAATAGCCTGTCCAGGGAGTCCAATTGTTGGTATTTCCAGCTCAGGGGTTGTCCTGGTTGAGAACTGAATAGCAGTAACTCGTGGTTGTGGACGGAGTTGGTTAATACCAGCAGGCTATCACCAGGAGATTTGATGATTTTACAGAATTCCCCAAACCTGTCTTTATTGGTAAGGGTGCACCGGGGATCTGTGGTCATTGGGACCGAAAGTGTACTGAGCTTCCAAAACCCTGACTCACGATGCGCCACCTTCATGTTCATCTCATATTTGAAATAACTCCCCGCGATCTGGCCACCGCAGGAAACAAACTCGGTGATATCACCATCAAAAAAGGTGATAACAGGTTCGCCATTATCAAGAAGTTCGATATCTACCGAATGCACAATAAAGGAGATAATCCCCAGGTCAAATCCATAGGTTCCAATAGTAGAATCTTCCTCCACAGGCTCTATGGCCCAGGTCCCATTGGTGGAACGGACCCCGTAAAACAGTTGAGCATTGCCTACAACTTCACGGATAAATGCAACGTGTACTTGACCGGATGCATCAATTTTACAGGCTGAAGCATACCCTCCTGGGTTGCCAGGGTCTACCTCTTCGAATTGCCAATTGCCGTTTAGCCTTTGTCCATAAATTAATTGGTTGTTGGCATTGTCCCAATAAGTTACATGCAACCTCCCATTAGCATCCTGGGTAAGAGAAGGGTTAGAAGCAGTCTGCTCCTGGTCGTCAATGATGTTGGTGTATTGCCAGTTTAGCAGCTGCTGCGCAGATAGCGGATAGGTCACTAAACAGATGAATACCAGCAAGATATGTCTGAAAAAAAGATTAGGGAAGTATTTCATTGGTTGATTTGAAATCTTTGATTCTAAGTTTGATTCGGGCATGGTCTTTCCAAAAGTCCCAGTAGGGTTGGAAAGCCAAATGTAGAAATGTTGGCTGCCCCAATTGATGCCATTTTTCTGCCATATAAAAAGCTATAGCTTCGAATGCGCCATAATTCTGGGCAACTCTGAGCCGAAGGTGGACGCCTTTAAGCACGGTGGCTTCCAGTACCTGAACTTCTTTTGCACAAAAAACAGGCGTTCTGTTAGCTGGACCAAAAGGCCGCATTTTATCCAGGTCATCCATGAAGGATTCATTGATCTGGGTCAAGGAAAGTTCTGAATCTATGCTAAGTGGAGCTTCCTGGCGAACGTCTCCTAGTGCTTTTCGCACTTCATGTTCAAATGCTTGCTTGAACGCTGGATACTTCTCGGGCTGGAGCTTGAGGCCAGCTGCATGCGTATGGCCACCAAATTGAAGCAGGTGCTCCTTACAGGTATGCAAGGCTTCATGAAGGTCAAACCCAGGAATACTTCGACCGGAGCCTACTAGCTCACCATTGGAATGTGTCAGGACAATGGTAGGACGGTAGTAGGTTTCTATTAACCGTGAAGCTACTATGCCCACGACGCCTTTATGCCAATTTTCTGCTTTTAGAACGGTGGACATCCTGGGCTGTTCGATCTCTTCTGCCTTGATAAGTTCGAGTGCTTCCTCAGTAATTTGTTTATCCAGGTCCTTTCTCTTTTGGTTGACCTCGTGGAGTGCAACAGCTGCTGCATCTGGAGCCTTTCCCATCAGTACCTTTACTGCCTCCATGGCCGAACCAATTCGACCCGCTGCATTTATGTGAGGCCCTAAAAAGAACACAAGGTCCGATACGGTCCACGAACGTTTTCCTTCCGCAAGCTTCATGAGTTGGGAAATCCCCGGAGCAGGTGCTTCCCTGAGCTTTTGTAACCCCAGAGATACCAGAGTTCTGTTTTCTGATATTAGAGGAACCAGGTCGCAGGCTGTACTTAACGCAACAAGGTCGAGGTATTCCAATAGGTGTTCCTGCTGTTGCTCTACTTCCCAGGTCTTTTTACACGCACAAATTAGCTTATACCCAATCCCGCAGCCGGTTAGTTCTTTAAATGGATAGGTGCACCCCGGACGCTTTGGGTTCAAAATTGCCTGGGCAGGGGGAAGCTCCTCCCCCGGAATATGGTGGTCACAAATGATGACATCGATACCCCTTTGGTTGGCAAACCTTACTTTGTCATGACCGCGAATGCCGCAGTCTAACACCACCATCAGCGTAACCTGTTCTTTTTCTGCAACCTGAATCCCCTTAAAAGAAAGCCCGTATCCCTCCGTGTACCTGTCGGGAATGTAGGAAACCACCTCGAATTCCTGCTGTTTAAGAAAAAGGGACATCATTGCTACTGAGGTGGTTCCGTCCACATCGTAGTCCCCATATACCATTACCCGCTCTTTATTGCTGAGTGCGCGGGAGAGTCGCTCCACGGCTATGTCCATGTCCTGCAGCAAAAAAGGGTCATGGAGATGGGAAAGATCAGCGGAAAAATAGGCATCAAGTGCCCCTTCGGTGCGAATGTTGCGTTGTATAAGTATCTGTTTAAGCGGCTCAGCTAAAGCGTGGCGACCAAAAACATCCTGTTGTATAAGCTGTTCTTCAGGTGCCAGCATAAGATGTTTCACATGCCATTTCATGAGCGGGGATTTTTTTGCCTTGTTTGGTGATTCCAAATTAAGAATCATTCGTACAAATATTAAACTCCTAAGCGAGAGAAGGAATAAGTAAAGTTTAATTAGCCTTACATGCCCAGGAAAATTGTTGCACATTTTCAACGACTCTCAGGATTACTCTTGTTGCTCCTGATGTGTGAAGTGCTAATGGGGAGACATTTGGTAGGCGGAGATGCTACCTATCGATATATCGGGCCGGTAGGGCCACCTGAAGATAGTTTATTCAGGTATGAGATTTCCATAAATGTCTATCGAGATTGTATTCCTAACCCACCATTTCCAACCAATACCCCCTTCGATCGCTTCATCAGGGTAGGTTTTTTTGATGGGGAGACCAATGAGCAAGTTGACATCCTGACAATTAACTTGGTGGACTCTGCTTTTGTAGATCTCAGCGTAAATGATCCCTGTACGCCACCCCCTACTGGCATTTGCTATGTGAGCACAACTTACCGCAGTTTTATCACCTTGCGGGCTAACCCTAACGGATACGTTTTTTCCTGGGGAAGATGCTGTCGAAATGAGACGATAAAAAACCTCTTTGATCCAGGGAACCTGGGAATGGTACTCACGGGATTTATCCCTGATCCGATCATGCGCAACAGTTCCGCTGTTTTTCGTGAACCCCTGCCCACCTACATTTGTGTGAATGATCGGTTTGAATTTGACCACAGTGCGACTGATGCTGATGGAGACTCACTGGCTTATCTATTAACCAGGCCACGTACCACAGGAAGCAGGGCCAACCCTCAGCCCCCACCGTCTCCGCCCCCCTTCGCAAATGTCATATGGCAACCTCCCTACAGCCTCAACAATCCAATGGATGGAAATCCGGGCCTGAGCATTGATCCAGTAACAGGGCTCATGGAGGTTAAGCCCGATGCATTGGGGCAATATGTGTTTTCGGTAACGGTGAGGGAATATAGGGATGGAGCCATTATCAGTGAGGTGAGCAGAGACATCCAAGTAAATGTAATTGGTTGTGCCATAAATTTTCCTCCTGAAGTAGAACGGCCAACAGGTGTAGAAGTTAGGGGAGACACCTTGCTCTTTCGACAAGGAGAAACAGGATGTTTTGACATTGGAGCAACAGATGTTAATGGTCCGGGAGTAGGCATAGATCAGTTAACTTTTTCCGCCAAAGGTCCAGCGATAACCGCAGGTGCCTCCTTCTTGACGACTACCGGAACATCGCCCTTGGCTTCCACCCTATGCTGGACCCCTCCATGCGAAAATGTGCTCCCGCTTTCTTTTGTGGTATTTGAAGTTGAAGATGACAACGATTGTCCAGGCCCCAATCTTACCCTGGATACTATGTGGGTGAAGGTGCTTCCAGCTGAGGCACCTCC
>JBCDIQ010000188.1:0-10977 GCA_039024295.1 Bacteroidota bacterium
TTGATGGACTTCCATCAACAGCAAATGGGGCGTCCTACAGGAAAAGGAATTACCTCAGAAAATCTTGCTGACATTATCCGTCTGGGTTTTATCAACGCTGGAAAGAAAGCTGGCCCCTTCGAACTAGAGATCGATTACATTCGATTTGAATAGGAAAGCTGAGGATTTTATGTTGGGCTATGTGTTGAAAAAACGCATAGCCCATTTCTCATGTAGAAAACCCTTTTCAGGATTGTGGCGTTATCGGTTCGTGTCCCTCTCAATCCAACCCACAATTGATGAAAAGAAACCTTTACCAACTCATTGCCTTGGCGGCAGCAAGCCTTCTGTTACTTGGAAGTACCTTTGAAGTCTACAACAGTTCTCAGTATCCGGTCAGAAATACCAATGCCCCTGGGGAAAACAGCTGTGGTGGTTGCCACGGGGGAAGGGTAAACACAGGCCCGGGGACAATCGGCTTTAACCTGCCTACCACCTATATCCCGGGTATGATGGATACCCTCACCTATTCCATTTCAGACAACAGCTTTCCCGCAGGCCGATTTGGCTTTACCTTGACGGCTTTACACAGTCGCGACACCATGGCTGGTGATTTTGGCGTCCTGAATTCAGGAACAACCGCTCGACTTCAATCTACTTTTGGGGCCAATAACCCCCGCTTCTACATGGGTCAGCGCAACGCCAACAATATCAACAGCTGGCAATTCCGTTGGCAGGCACCGAGCCGCAATGTCGGCGTCATCACGTTTTACACAGTAGGAAATGCTGCTAATGGCAATTTTAATACCCTGGGAGATAACATCTACGAACGAACGTTTCGAATTTTTCCCGCAAGGGGAACAGCTTCCGCCACTTTCACTCCCACAAATACCCAAGTATGTGTAGGTAACTCACTCACATTTGCCTACACAGGTTCCGGGCCCGCACGCAACTTTTCATGGGATTTTGGCAATGGAGCTTCTTTAGCTACGGCAAATACCCAAGGACCTCATCAGGTTTCTTATTCCATCAGTGGCACTGCCCAGGTACGCCTGATCGTAGAAGATTCCCTGGGACTCTTTGATACTACCCTAACGACAATCACTGTCAATGATGCTCCATCGGTTTCTGCCGGACCAGATCAAAGTTTTTGTGAAGGAAGTCCCGGTGTTACGCTCGACGGCCTTGTAACAGGGGGTTCTCCGGTCTTTACGTATTCCTGGAATTGTCCTGGCGGTAACTGTGGGTTGAGCAGTGGAGCTGTAGAAGATCCTCTTGCTACCCCTGCTACTATTGGTACAACCTGCTATGGATTCCAGGTAACAGACGGAAACGGATGTGCGTCAAACATCGACACCGCCTGTGTGACGGTAAACCCAACACCGGTAGTCACTGCAATGGGAGACACCACCATTTGTGCTGGAGACAGTCTCCAGGTTTCCGCTCAGGCAACTGGCGGTACGAGTTTTACCTGGCAATTCCTGCCTTTGTCTTTTACTTATACCGACGGTCCTTCCACCGCAACTAGCATTCTTCCTGATAGCACGACCCGGTACTCCGTCTCTGCAGTTGATAATACTACCGGTTGTGCAAGTGCCCCCCTTCCCAACGCGCCTTCCTTTTTGGTTACCCTAAAGCCAAGCCCCTCGGCCGATGCAGGCACGGACACCCTGATTTGTTTAGGGGATACCATTTCTTTATTTGGTTCCAGTGACCTTTCCGGTTCAACCTACACATGGTCTACCAATGATGGTGGCTTTCTGAGCGATCCCAACGCACAAACCCCTAGGGTTTCTCCAAATGATTCAGCCACTTACCAAGTGGTAACCAATGCTGACGGGTGTAGCGGTGACACAGCAACGGTTACCGTATCGGTTCAATCCCCTCCCCCAACTCCAGCGATCATTGACCTCATTGACCGCCTGGCAGTGAGCGGTGACACCAGTTTTATGTATGAGTGGTATTGCCTGGATCAGAATGGGAATTTCACCTTGATTCCCAATACGGGGAATGCCATTATTTCTGCAAGTGCCATCGAACAAATATGTGGGGAAGGGAACATCCAAGTCCGGGTAGTAGCCAAAGATGCTCTGGGGTGTGGAACAGATACTTCAGAGGTATTTATCAAGGTGTTACTTAGCACGGAAGAATTGCTGGAAAGAAATTTTCGTGTCTTTCCTCAGCCTTTCCAGGAGGTGTGGAATATCCGGTTTGAACAAGCCTTATTTGCTCCTGTGACCATCGCTTTGCATGATGTTCATGGAAAGTTGCTTACAAAGCGCGTCCTTCGACCAGGGGAATCCCGTCAACTGCAATTTGATGCATCTGCTTACCCAAGTGGGCTGTATCTGCTAGCAGTAAGCACTGGCGGGGTATCTGTTACCCAAAAATTGGTCAAGCAATAAATCTGCTGCACAAAACTAAGTACCTCCCTGAAAGCAAGTGTTTTCAGGGAGTTTTTTATGCACCCACATTGTCTTTGGGCCGCCTTTTTTTGCTAGCCGACCGCTCGATGTAGGAAATAATTTCTGATGCAATATCCTGATGTGTAGCCCGTTCAATGCCTTCCAGACCAGGAGAAGAATTCACTTCCAGGATTAGGGGTCCTCGAGCAGATTGCAGCATGTCCACTCCTGCTACGGCCAAGCCCATAGCTTTTGCCGCTTTTAGGGCTGCCGATCTTTCCTTTCGCGAAAGCTTCACCTCAAAGGCACTTCCTCCCCTGTGGAGATTGGAACGAAACTCCCCTGCCTTTCCCTGCCGTTTCATCGACCCGACTACTTTCCCCTCCACCACCAAGACGCGAATATCTGCCCCCTTGGCTTCTTTGATGAATTCCTGTACGATTACACGGGCTTTCAAGCCGTTGAAAGCTTCCAAAACAGAGGTGGCAGCCTGTTCGGTTTCAGCCAGTACCACCCCCAGGCCTTGCGTTCCTTCCAATAATTTAATGACCAGTGGAGTTCCTCCAACACTATCTATTAACTCACGAGTATCACGAGAATAGTTGGTGAAAGCGGTTTTGGGAAAATCGAGGCCTTCACGTGCCAATAACTGCAAACTCCTCAATTTGTCTCGGGAACGCAACAGTGCCTGAGAGCCCACCACAGAGAAGATGTGCATCATCTCAAATTGTCGAACCACTGCCGCACCATAATAGGTCACGGATGCCCCAATTCGCGGAATAATGGCATCAATATCACTCAAAGAATGCTCGCGATACCGAAGATCAGGCTTCCCCTGCTCCATCAGGATGTTGCACTGCAGGTGGTCAATGATTTCTACATCGTGTCCCCGATTTACTGCTGCATCCGCCAGCCGTCGAGTGGAATAGAGGTGTGCATTCCGAGAAAGAATACCAATTTTCATAGAAAAGGTTAAGTTTTAGGGGATTCAGATGAAGATTTTGCTGCCTTTTTGGCGGCTTTCTTTTTTTTCCTTTGCTGGGTATAGGAGAGGTCCACTTTACTTACATCCACCAGGAAATGAGCTCGTAAGAGTCGACGTCCCAACAGGACAGGGGTATTCATGTTTGAGCGATCTGTCAGGGCAAGCTCTATGGGAAAAGTTTTTTCGAATAATTTGATGTTTGCCTCAATCAGGAACCGTTCTTCCAGGTATCCATTAGATGAGCGTATTTTTCGTTTACGGAATTTGGTAAAGGTGAAAGGGTTGCCGTGATGGGCCTTATGTGTAGGATCCAGTAAAGAAAAGGTAAGGGATTTTCCATCTTCGGAAAGGGAGATGTATTCACAATGAATGGCCGAGGTGAAGGCTCCTGTATCAATTTTCACTTCCAATTTTTTCAGCTTTAGGGAGGGAAAATCTGCTTTGTCCTTTCTGCCGATAATCTGGCGTTTCCGGTTGGACTTTTTCTTTATCTTTTTTCCCATGGGAGTACTTCCTGATAGGGTTCTGACAAATACAAGCCGTTCCGTAACACTGATTGAGCTACCGTAGAAAGTTTTGCAGGTAGCATATCCACTTTAGCCCACTTAATTCCCAGACACTTTTTGGGCTCACGATTTACCGGGGTGCCCGTCCATTTGTGTGCCACAAATACAAAATGAACTTTGCGGGTCTGGCCTTTTTCACTGTAAATAACCCTGCAAAATTGCAGGTTTTCAGGGCTTAACATTACCCCCACTTCTTCAAACGCCTCCCGGATAACGGCACTAATAGGCGTTTCATTTTTCTCAACATGGCCTCCTACCAGCCCAAAACCTCCTCCTTTGTACCTGGGCCGCTTTTGGAGTAATACCTTACCTTCGCGCCGCAATACGACCCTGGCAAGCAACTGCGTACGTCGGATTTGCTTTTTGGTGCTCATCTTGTTCCGAATTGCAACTTATGGTACCTGTTACTTATCATACTGATACAGGTCATACCGTTCTATCAGGCTGATCAATCGTTTGGGATAGGAGGAAGCGGTGGCATATCCTGCCTTCTTCAGTCCTCTTGCCCATTTTTTATACTGAAAAGGAGGGTAATTGAATAAAAACGCATACCTCGATCGGTTTTTGAGAAAATCAGAATGGTCCCGGTAGGATTCTACTGCGCTGCTGTATTTCCTGTACCGAGCCCCCTTGCGGCGGATCACAGGTCCGGACCAGGTTTTGTCTGCTTTGATGCCAAAGTGATTATTGCCTTTTACAGCGAGTTTACTGGTGCCAAACCCTGATTCTAGTATGCCCTGCGCCAGGGTGATGCTAGCCGGAACACCGGTACGCTTCATTTCCGAAATGGCAATTGACTTATAAGTACTGATATACTGCTCCACACTTGCAGATTGTGCGAAAGAAGTCGTAACCCAAGCACCAAACACCCAGACAAAGAGCTGCCATTTAAGAAAAATTTCTCTTTTCATGCTTATTCGTTTCGGGGCGAAACTTATGAACTGATTGGGAAGAAACCTAATGATTTTGGAAGTCGAACTATTCAGATAATCCGATTCCCTATTTCGTTCAATTTCCCAGCCAATTCTTTTATGATGCCCTTTTTTCTAGGATCGTAAATCCAATTGGAATCAAATACATTCAACACTTGTTCCAACGGCTTTTCTGAAAGGGTAAGGCTGTGAAATTGGGTGCTTTTATTTTGTTGGAAATGCCTAACGCCCCGCATGATTTCTTCTTCTACTCGGTACATGATAAAGTCTGAAATGACCAACACATCTGCATCGCGGTAGTTTTCTCCACGGAGTTGCCTGAGCACTTCATGGAGTGCCAAAGAGATGTCGGTCCCTCCCCGAAAAGACATTTGCAAAAACTCGGCAATGCGGTCAATGGAATTGGCCACTTCAAATAAGTCTATGGTTTTGATCCCAACGGAAAAATTGATGAGGTACGCCCTACGGTTTTGCTCGGCAGCCATGCGGATAATGGCAAAGGTCACCACCTTGGCGATCTGCTCAGCCCGCCCGGTCATGGAATCGGAGGTATCCACACAGACAATGAAAGGGCCTTTTTCTTTTTGCTTTACCTTCCGGTCCGTCTCGGTAAATTCATGCTCACTGGTCACCAATTGACGGTCGATGTACCGAAAGGTCATCAATTGCTTATCTGCATATTTTTGTAGGAAAACGGTTTCTGTATCTGGATCGGCCAGCAGGCTGGTTTCTGAAGTCAATAAGGCATTCAGGTCATTGCTGGCATGTACGCCATCAATCTCTGCCTTTGCATCATAGTCTTCCATCCATTGTTTGCGAACAATAATACGCTGGAAGGTTTCCTCCTCAATTTCAATCTCAGCTTCGCGCATCTTTCCCAGCATATCCACCAATTCCCGGATAGAATCATCATCTTCCAACAGCTCCCGGTACTTTTCCAGGACATTGAAACTGGTGTCCTTCCACAGCTCTCTGGATAAATCCCAATAACGTCCGGTGTACTCAGAAAACGGATTGATCAGCTCAGTAAGCTGGTTGTATTCGTTTACCTTTGCCTCAATCAGCTCCTGAAAAGTCTCCTGAGACTCTCCAACCTTTCGAAGTTGGTATTCCAGCTTCTTGCCTTGCAACAACGCATCCCACTGGGCCAGCATATCTGTGAAAATGATGTCCAGATCTGCCAGCTCTTCTTCTTTCATTTCCTCAAAGCCTCGATTTTTTATCAGCCCTTTATATTTATCTTCGTAAAATCCCACGTCAAGGTCTTCCCGAGTATATACGCCCCGAAGGTAGTTGACCGGAAGGTGCCAGCAGCCCACAAATCTTTTCAATGGGGTCAGGTTCCATTGCTGCAACCGGCTTTCTTCCTCTTCGAAGGGATTTTTTTCGTTGGCCTTGAGGTGCGCCTTTCGCATCCAGTTCAATGTATCGCATATAATCTGCTCTGAGACAGCTTCTTTCCGTCGAACCAGTTCCAATAGGTCTTCACTTTCAAACAGATGATCTAAGGTCCGGGAAAAGTACTGGTAATAGGTATCCTCCAGGATAGGGGGTAATTCTTCCTCATACCCAGCCAGTTTCTTGAGGTACTGCACCAAATATCGGCGCATTTTGCGATCCAGTAGTCCTCCAAATTCTATAAATCGCTCAAATTCTTCTTCCAGGTTTATGGCCATGCATAAGTGGGTTTAGGGTTCTCGGTTTACAGTTTTCATTTTTGAGAAGATTTAACTTCAAGGAACTGTGGACTGATAACTGTCTACTGATAACTCTTTATTCAACCTTGGCTCCCAACTTCTGTTCAAAAAAGGCCAAAGAAGCATTTTTTACCTCTTCATAGGCTTCGGACTTATGAGGATTTGAAATAACATGTGAATTGGCGGTTGGAAATGCCTGTTGTACTTTGGAGGTTTCAGGGGTACCCAGCTCATCGAACATCGCCCGCATGGCAGCCACCGATACGGTGCTGTCTTGTAGGGTATCATTTTGGAAATAATAGCCGAGGAATACCGGTTGATTAATCGCTTGAAACGTCTCGGGTTTCATGGTGGCATCCAGCAGGCGTTGCAACTCAATGACCGCTTCAATTCGGTACCTGCTGGTCCAGTATTTTTGGGTGTAGGCATCAGCCTCAAATTCGTGGTATTCTCCTTGTAGGGCACGAGCCAGTTGCAGTCCCCATGGACCGGTAACAAGGGCGGCACGCTGGTCAAACACCCTGATGTTGGGCGAGTACATAACCAACCCAGCTAACTCCGGATGCTCAGCCGCCAGTTTAAGCCCAAGTGTCCCGCCTGTGGAAGTGGCCATGACCACTACCCTTTCCCCTAACTTTTGAGAAATGGCATATGCTTCTTCAGCAGATTGGTACATAGCCTCCGCTGTAAGGGTTTTCATAGGCTCTTCCTCTACCAGGCCATGCCCAGCGATTCTTGCCAAGTACAGGTGGCAGCCGTACTGTTTGGCAACCTCCTCTACCAGGGCTCGCCCTTCTTCTCCAGATGCGCTGAACCCATGGAGATATAACAGCGCAAATTCTGTAGGGGCATTCAAGCTGCTGTCATGGAGGATAATTCGCGCTTCGTTGTCTGGCTTGATATTGGGGAGGGAGGCTTCTTGTTGTGCTACCCATTTTTGTAGTTCCTGAACATCTTCGGGAACAGCTTTCATACCTACTACCTGCAGGTCAGCCTTCGGAGCTTCAGGCCCCATATAATACCCGACAATTAATACAACAATTATGACTAAAATGGAGATCAAGAATTTTTTCACGTAAAATGGATGTTGCGAGGTAAACCAACCTACGTCCTGGATTCCTGTTAATCGACCACCCACTAAGGGAATAGATCAACGGGACCCCAGGCCGCAAAATCAAATAAATGGAAAGGATTTATCCCCTAAAAGTTGGATGATATCCCAATTGTAAATGAGGATGCCTTTAGTTAGGAAACCCCTTTTTTCGGGTGTCCAGTAAAATTCTTCATGGATTCGTAGACCTTGAATACATCTCCGACCACGAAGTCATATACGCGCTCGGGCAGGACCCCTCGAAAAGCGGGTAATACCCTAACCATAAATGGCTCCTTGAGCATCACCTCATTGTCCTTGATGCCCTGAATGATTTTGTCGACAATTTCTTCCGGTTCTAGCATCCGGGTCAGCAGGGGCGCATCTACCCCTTCAAACATCCCCGTATTTATGTAGCTGGGACAAACTGTCATGACATGCAAGCGGTCATAGGCCTTCTCCAACTCAAGCCTGAGAGACTCTGACCAGCCAATTACCGCCCATTTACTTGCAGCGTAAACCGACATGCCCGGAACAGGGGTAAACCCTGAAGCAGAGGCAATATTCACGATGTGCCCTTTCCCTTTTCGAATCATGGCGGGCAGAAAAGCCTGGGTCACGTACATAGGCCCCAAGGTATTTACCCCCATCGTTAAGGCAATGTCTTGTTGGGAATGGTCCTCAAAGTCCTTTCCTACCACGATTCCAGCATTGTTTACCAACAGGGTAACCGAACCAATTTCTTCCAAAATATCCTCGGCAGCCTCTTTTACCTGAACTGGGTCGGTCACGTTAACCACATACCCATATGCTTCATACCCTTGGTCATTCCATTTGCTAACAACTTGGTTGAGGAGGGTTTCATTAATGTCCCAAATGATGATTCTCCTAGCACCCTCTTTCAGGAAACGGTTGGCCATCATATTGCCTATTCCCTGAGCCCCTCCTGTCACGAGGGCCGTAGTTTGTGATATTGTTGACATGCAGCTTGAGTTTTCCTCCAATATACGAAGATATATGGGGAAATGCCCATTTCGGGGTAACCAATGAGGTGATCGCTATCCCAGCAAAATGGAATAAATAGAAGGACAAAGATTCTGGAGTTCAACGTCAATTACCAGGCAAATTGAGTCAATTCGACCAAGACTGGCGTCTATTCCAGTTCAATTTCCCTCAGAATGCTTTACGTGAGTAATCCTCATAAGGGACCTACCTGATTTTGCACCCCATAGGCGGGGTCTGGGTAAATGCTGGTGTTTCCCCTTTGCAGATGGCATCCAGTATATCTACCAAGAAGGCTTGGGCAGACCTCATCCGCACATTAGGGATCGGCATATTATCAATTTTCCCCTGGTAAACCGAAGTAAAGGTACCTGCCGATTTATTAGGAAGGAACACAAACACTTCGGGATTGAAGGTAGCACCCAATTCCTGAGCTACTGCCTTATTGGCATCTTTCAGATAGGGAAATGGATAGGGACGTGTGTCCCTCATGCTTTGGTAGGCGTCCTCAGGACTTAGTGCTGTATCATTGCTGTTGATGGCCAGAAACACAATTCCCTGCTGGTTATAGGTTTCGTATAATTCCCATAAGCGTTCCCGGTAATTTTTGGAATAAGCACAATGGGAGCTTGTAAACAACAGCACCACAGCTCTCTGGTTTTTAAATGCCTTAAGTTCAAGCATTTTGCCCGTATTGGCATTGGGCAGTTTGAAGTTTGTCAGGGTATGCTGAGCCTGGGTTAGGGTCAGCAGGAATGACAAACACAGTGTACCTAAAATGTGATGAATTTTCATGGTAATTCTCTGTACGGGTTTGGTGAAAACAGGTAATTTTTCATCCAGAAATACAACTGAGGATTCTCAGAAATATTGTTTTTCTGGTTAAGGGAGTTTTTACTCTCCTTCCCCAAAATCGTACCAATAATCAGGTTGAAGCTGGGGCTGGACCACCTGCTCCTGCGCATAGGTGAGGATGTATTCCGGTAGTAGTTCATAGTGAACCTGAAACGATTGCCTTTCTTCACCATCTAATACGGTACCTGACAAGATGCCGTTACGAACCAGGCTTAACTGGTCGAGGTTCAAGGCAATGTGCTGCCTGAGGCTGATGCCTCTTTTTCCAATGATCTTGAACAAAGTTTCCTTTGCACTCCAGATCAGGAAGAAAATATGTTCGTCGCGGTTATGGTCGTCGAAATAGGCCAGTTCATATGGATTCATGAACAGGAACCTCGTTTCCAGGTTTCTTCTTCTGTCGAGTGTTTCGATATCTATTGCAACGTCTCGCCTATCTGATGCTATGACAGCAGAGTACTTACGGGAATGAGAATAAGAAATGTGGTGAGAATTATCAGAGAGATACGGCTTTCCGTTTTGCTGATTCAGTGATTCAACCCGATAGCTGATTTGTAAGAGCTGCTTTAAGCACAGCCTGCTTGAAAGCCATTCCAGTCTTTTTTGTGGATGTTTAATTCCTGATAGGCGAACCCGCTCGTTTTCGTACAGGTTCAACCGTTCAAGAAAGAAGGCTTCATCTTCTTCAATCCGCCACAAACCTGCGACTGTATGTGACAAGGTACACGTAAATGGCAAAAACGGCATTTAGGGTTGAAGTAACGTTTAGTTAAGTTACCACAAAATACGTGGGTTTACAACGTTAATTCTCTCATTAAGCTGGAAAACCTAACGCCCCTGTTGGCGCAAGTAATTTTCGGCTTCCTCCATGGTGGCACGCACCCCATCGATGTAAGGAACAATCCATGCGTCGCTGATCCCAATTTTCCGAAGTTCATCCCGAAAGCCAGAAGCTTCTTCGTAGGTCCTGAAGTTCCCTATGACATATTTGTTATATCCATCGGCCCTTTCAACGATAAAATCCTCCTGATCAGCCGGTGCATTTTCCATTTCGTGAAAGATAAATGCCCCTACCTGGATGCCGTAGACAAGCCCGGTCCTGATGCCCATTTCTGACACCTTGTTCTGGGTTTTGTAGGCGGCCTCCATCTTCATGTATTGATTAGTAGTGGATTGGAGCTTCCCCTCCAGTTGGATAATGGCCCAGCGAAGGCTATCCACCAGGTCACTTTGTTCAGGAGAGGCTAAGCCTTGGGTTTGCTGGTTGACCAGGCTCTTGTTTCGCCTTTTCAGGTCCTTGATCTGGTTTTGGTAGTTTTCAAACTCTGATTTGAGGGCGAGTGGATTTTTGGTATATCCCTTGGCTTTATCTTTCCAGAATTTCACTTCTGACTTATTGCTTTGGGCCGATAAGGAGGCAGGAAACAACAGCCATCCGGAAAAAATTAGTAGGAAAGAAGCAAAAA
>JBCDIQ010000189.1:0-10941 GCA_039024295.1 Bacteroidota bacterium
CATACTTTTATGAATTAAAAATAGTGCGAATTAAAAAGTACCTCAAAGCGAAAGGGCACCACTACTTACAGTGGCCTAATCGTGGGTCGTTCAGAATTATGGGGAAATCTTACATGGAAATAAGGTTCCAGATGCTGCTCAGGATAGTTACAGAAATATACAGTAACAAGGTGAGCATCAGCACCATCCCAAAGGCTACAGCAAGGATAAGGCCCATGACAGAGCCCTGGTGTTTCCCTTGCGAATGATAGGCCCGCAAAAGTCGAATATTTCGAACATTGGCTTTGAAGCCGATGTCAAACAAATCACCCAGAATGGGAACATTGCTCAGGAGATAATCCAGTGCAATATTCCCCATCATGAGTAACGCTAGTCGACCACTTATGCCGTGACGAACCATCACCAAAATCAACAGACCGGAAATGAGAAAGGTGACCACATCCCCAACAATCGGAATGAGGCCAATCAAAAAATCAAAGCCGAATCGGATTTCAGTAAATGGGATTCGAAAACGAGTGTCCATAAAGCCAACGGCTGATTCTAGCCATTTTAGCTCAAGAACTTCCTCATCATTAGGCAATTGGGCGGAAGTATCGCTCATATATCAACCTCAACCTGATTTCGAAGCAGGTCCTCCATGTTTTCGCGTTTGCGAATCAAATGGGCTTTCCCCTGGTATACGAGTACCTCGGCAGGGCGGAATCGGGAATTGTAATTCGAAGCCATCGAGAAGCCGTAGGCACCGGCATTTTTCATGGCCAGGATATCTCCTTCACGGACCTCGCTGATTTTACGGTCTGATCCAAACGTATCTGTCTCGCAGATATAGCCCACGACAGTGTATATTCGCTTAGTACCCTTGGGGTTAGACAGGTTTACAATGTCATGGTGGGCATTGTATAGCATGGGGCGAATCAAGTGGTTCAAGCCAGAGTCAACGCCCACAAATACAGTAGCAGGCGTCGGTTTGATGACATTGGCACGAACACAGAAATATCCGGATTCACTCACCAGGTACTTGCCTGGCTCAAACCAAATTTCTACTTCTTTGCCATACTCCTTCTGAAAGTGCGCATAACTTTCACGCAACTTTTCGCCTACTAGGAACAAATCTGTCGTGACATCTCCTGATTTGTACCCTACTTTAAATCCACTTCCGAAATCTATGAATTCAAGTCCTTCAAACTCGTGGGCGAGTTCAAACATGATTTCAGCTGATTGTACATAGGAATCCGGCGAAAGAATGTCTGAACCCGTATGTACATGGAGCCCCACAACGTTCAGGTTGTTGGCTTTGATAATTCGCTGAACGTGGCGTCTTTGGTAAACCGATATTCCAAATTTTGAGTCAATGTGACCTACCTGGATTTTGCTATTGCCACCCGCCATGATATGCGGATTAAACCGAATGCAAATAGGTACGGAGCCTTCATATTCGTGCCCAAATTGTTCCAGGATAGATATGTTGTCAATATTTATCACCACGCCCAACTTTACAGCCATCTTGATTTCTTCAAAGGAGACGCAGTTTGGGGTAAAGATGATATCTGAAGGGGCAAAACCGGCCTTAATTCCAAGAGCAACTTCCTGGATAGAAACGGTGTCAAGGCCAGCTCCAAGTTTTCTTAACAGCTTGAGAACACTCAAATTGGTCAGTGACTTTGCCGCATATTTGATCTTACAGGGCAGTCCTTGAAAAGCTGCCTGCATGTGTTTGTATTTGTATTCGATGGTGTCGGCATCGTACAGATAAAGTGGGGTGCCGAATTCGTTACAAATGTCCAATACCGATACACCTTGTACCTGGAATTGGTTGTCAATGATCTGGATGCCGGGTTCAGTCAACTGAACGTTACTCATGATTGAAGATTTATACCTGGGTTAATTCAAAATGATATTGTTCGATAATGGGATTCGATAAGAGTTTGTTGCAAGCCAAGGTGAGTTTTTCAGTAGCCTCTTCCTGAGAATCAGCTTCTAACTCGGTTTCAATGCGCTTTCCGATTCTGAGGTGGTCGAAATCTTCTAGCCCCAGGTTTTTTAGGCCTAAAAGGGTCGCTTTTCCCTGTGGATCAAGGATTTCTTTGCGAGGCATGATATGGATGGTGGCAGAAAATTTCAAATCAGTATCAGGTTGGTGAATGAAAAAAGCGATTTTGAATTAAAGAAAGGCAAATATACAGCAAAATAATGAATGGAGGTGCCTGAAAAGTAAGGACAATTCCAAGAATAATACCGCCTATGATGAGGAAGTACCTGAAGCGGTTTGCTTCCCAGGAAGTAGAAGAAAATTTCAAGGCAATGAGCCTTACATCCATCACCAATACGATGGACCCAACTACGCATAAAGCACCTACCACGAAGGGATTTTGAAGGCTTTGGGCAAATAATCCTTCCGGCGCAAAACTCACGGCCAACCAGGCTGAAAATATCCATAAGGTATTGGCCGGGGTAGGCAAGCCATAGAATGCATCTGATTGGCGGGTATCCAAATTAAACTTGGCCAACCTCAAGGCCGAAAAAACAGGAATAAGAAGTCCTACCATCCACCAAGCCGGATAAAACCCTGATGGCGGAAACCTTTCCCCCAATGACTCCTGCATCAACCGGGCCATTACCAGTCCAGGCACCAGGCCAAAGGTGAGCATGTCTGCAAGAGAATCCAGTTCTTTTCCAATTGGCGAAGATACTTTCAATAGCCTGGCGGTAAATCCATCCAGAAAATCTGCCAACAAAGCAATGCCCACACAGGTTGCAGCTACAACAGGTTTATTGTTAACCACTGCAATGACGGCAATGGAGCCAAAAAAGACATTCAGGCTGGTGATAAAATTGGGAATATGCTTTTTCATGCGTTGGAAGGCAGTTGAAATGCCACTTCCTGGGCTTGGGCCAAATGCCGCTCTTCATGTGAAACGATGATGTCAAAGGCGGTCTGCAGGTGATATACGATGTTTTTATTCGCTGGAGAGTAAATGACAGGGTTTTGAACAATAATGGGTTCAAGATCTGTAAGGGACTCTGAGAGCCAGGCTTGCATCTCCTCAAATCTTTCCAAAAGGCCCTGGTCCACCTCTTGAATCTCAGGCTCCCAAATCGGAAAAGTCTTGATCGGCTTTTTGTTGTCTGGCTTCACAGAAGACAAGATGCTCTTTCCCATAAACCTCACCAGGGGATTTATTTTGGCAATAAATGGAAGGCGAAGGGTTCCCGCATGAAGGGATTCAAAAACAGGTCTGTAACTGTTGTTGACGATGATAAGGTGTTGGATATTTTCAGCAATGCTCCATACAGTAGGTGCTGGGCGCAAGCCTAATACAGAGGGAGGCAATGGGGCAAACTGGGTTTGCACCTTATCTGAAACCTGCCGGATTCGATGTTTAAAGGAAAATATATCCATGATAAACCAATTTGCTGCAATATCTAGCTATTTCTGGCGGCTTTCAAATGTGTCCTCCATGATATCGCTAATGGTTTCATCCAGTTGTTCTGCGGACTTTCTAAGGTAATGTAGGTACTCTTCGCTCTTCGGCCCCAAGGATTCATTCTCCATGAGTCCAACCAAGCCCAAAATTCGTGCAACAGGGGAGCGAAACTTATGGGACTGCTTCCAGGCAATCTTCTTAAGCTTTTCGTTTTGGGCAATGGCCTGTAGCTCATGTTGTTTTTGGAGGGTGATATCCTTCACCGTGTGGGCGATGCCAACCATCTCCTGGTGGTCATTGTAGACCGGGAAATAGGAGGCCAAAAACCATTGGCTTCCATGATTTTCCTCAATTTCGAGATTTTCTCCTGAAAGGACTCGATTTGCCCTGCTGGTAAACGCCTGCCTGTTTTCCGGATCAACAAAATCTATCCAACTGTCTCCTGGTTTTGGTGATTTATTGAAATGCTGCTTGTAGTATTCCTTGGCCACCCGATTGTTGAATAATATCTTGAGGTCCATGCTCACGAATGAAATTGCCTCAGTAGCACTATTGTAAATTGCATTAAGGCTTCTTTCACTTGCGACAAGTTTTTCTTGTGCTCGTTTCAGCTTGTCAATATTGGTGGTGGCGTAAGAAACGCCAATCAGGTTTCCTGCATCATCATAAACCGGGTAAAAGGTGAACATGAACCACGCCGTCTGGCCATCTTCAAATACCAGTTTTCGTTCCTTTCTTAGGTATTCTCCTGAAAGTGCTTTTGAGGTGTTATCAAGGAACACCTGTTCTAGTCCAGGCGCAATATACTCCATCATGGATTTCCCAATCTGGAGTTCTTTTCCAAGAAAACTTTTAGCTCCCTCTGCAGCTCGATTATTAAATCCTAAAATTTCAAAATCCTTCCCAATCAGTACATGGCTATCAGAGCTACTGTTGAGAATCGCTTTTAATTTCGCTTCCGAGTTTTTTAGGGCTTGTAAGGTGGTGTATTCTGAGGTGCAATCGCGAATCAAAACCAGTAAGCCTTCTGGCAAAGGGTGGATCGTGGTATCAAAGCAAGCCTTTAGGTCCCCTCGATATTCTTCAAATCTAATGGTATTTCGCTCGCCTGGTGACAGGTGAAATGATTGCAGCTGTTGATACATGCCCATTTGTTCAGGGATTTCCTCCCAGAACCTTTTTCCTACCAACTCATCTTCAGGTTTCCCTAAATAATGGGTTGCCAACTGGTTGATATGGGTAAACCTCCAGTTATGATCTAAAGTAAACCAGCCTTCTGTAAAATGTTGCAGGAGGTTCTTCCAATCAACGGGAGAAGATTTTTCGGAATTGCGGGATTCCAGGGAAGGAAAACCTTCTACGTGGCCTTTGCCAATGATCCAGGAATGATTTTCTGTTGATTCCCTAAAACTGAATTCCCAAAAGATCAACAAGGAAGTGTGATGATCAGGAGGCAATATCCTTAGGGCAACTCGAACGGGTTCTGTTGGATCAGAAACTGCCCTTTTAAGTGCTGAGCCAAACAGGAAATCATCCTCTTTTTGGACAAGCTCGGCAAAAGGTTCATTTCCACCCCGAACCGGATTACAGTTAGGGTCTGAATATGAGGTGTCAAGGTAAAAAAGACCTCCTTGGGGGTCTAATATGACCAAAAATTGAGCACTGGATGTTTTTGCAACAGAATTGGCAAGGAGCGTAAGTTCATCAGGTATCATAACCTTGATGATAAAAGGTGAAAGAACAGATTAAATGGAAAGGATTGGTTGAGACTAAGCGATAACCACTGCAGTTCCGCTTGCGCTCACCATGAGCATGTTGCTGCCACTGCCCATGTTGATGGTTTCAAAGTCAAGGTCCACGCCAATCACAGCGTTTGCACCTAGGTCTGCCGCTGCTGCTACCATTTCATCAATTGCGGTTTCCTTTGCATTTTGAAGGACCTTTTCATAGGCACCAGATCGCCCACCAATGATGTCACGAATTCCAGCAAAAAAGTCTCGAAACGCATTAGCACCGAGAATGGCCTCGCCGGTGACCAAGCCAATATACTGTTCGATTTTTTGGTCCTGAAGCGTTGAAGTTGATGTTACTAGCATGTACTGCTTGATGTATAGTATTTGGAAAAGGACTATAGACTGTTAATATACGGGTTTTAGGGTATAACCAGCTTTTCGGAGGAGGTTGATCACCCCTTCCTCGCCCGGGAGATGACCCGCTCCCACTGCGATAAACAAAGCTTCATCTTTGATCATCTCTTGAATTCGGGGAATCCAGTTTTTGTTTCTTTCATTCAGGAGGTAGTCTAAGTAACTTCCAATTCCTGGATCTGTAGCCGTCATCTGGTACAGGGCATCCAAGTCTTGAGAGGTATAAACTGCCACCATGTCTTCGAACATACCACAATTTTTTCGGGGATCTCTGACAGCCTCTACCAGTTGAGCTGCCTGGTCCTTCAGAGGAACCTTATCCAGGTAGCTAAGCTGCTCTTGAACTGTTTCCAGACCAGAAATGGGCCGATCACTGTCTTTAAATTTATCAGAGAGGAAAAATTCGTAGGAGGAAGAACCTTTGTTTCCTGGCTCTAAGTCTACGCCACACATCAGGGAGGTTATTTGTTGAGCTGAAAAAATGGGCTTCATCATCTCAAACATCATCATGGGCATAGGAGTAGGAAGGCTATCCTGTACAAACGCCTTTACCTCCTCATATTCTTCTTCCGTAAGCAGCTTTTTCAGGCTATTGGGCGGAGTCATCATCATGGAGCCCATTGAGCCAAAAATGGCAGACTGGTCTAGCTCTACCTCCAATACAAGCCTGTCCGCTTCTCCCATTCGCTCTCGCATCGCATCTGTAAAGAAAAAATCCTCTTTTGGAATCAGGTGAATGGTCCCAAAAAGGTAGGAGGGACGCTTGAGGCCATTGCCACTGATTTCCCAAAGCAATGAATTGCTAGGAGAGTGGTCCTGTGCCTGAACCCCAAGAGAACTCAGCATCACACATATCAGCCCCACAGAAAAAAAACCTTTGTTGATCGATCGTATATTCATGAATGACAGATTATTGACAGCCTTTATGAGGTCGACTGTTGTGCTAACGTGAAAATTCCTGAAGGGTTTTGGAGATGAGGTCACATCCTTCCTGCATCTGAGATGCGGTAATAACGAGGGGAGGAGCAAACCTGATGATGTTCCCATGGGTAGGTTTGGCCAAAATACCATTTTCTTTTAGGGCCAGACAGATATTCCATGCGGTTTCGCTTTGCTCATCGTCCTTGATGACTACGGCATTTAACAGCCCTTTTCCACGAACGTGGTCGATCAGGTCATCACGTTTGGCCCCAATTTCATTCATCCTCTGGCGAAATAGGGTGCCCATGATTTCGGCATTTTCAGCGAGGTTTTCATCAACGATTACCTCAAGAGCTGCTTGAGCCACCTTGCATGCCAAAGGATTGCCTCCATAGGTAGAACCATGTTCTCCAGGTTTAATTGAAAGCATGACCTCATCATCGCAAAGGACAGCAGAAACGGGGAGCATGCCACCTGAAAGGGCTTTTCCTAGAATCAAAATATCCGGGCGAACCCCTTCATGGTCACAGGCTAGCATTTTGCCGGTACGCGCCAAACCCGTTTGAACTTCATCTGCAATGAACAACACATTTTTTGCTTTGCACATGGCATATGCTTGGGAGAGGTATCCTTCGTCTGGAACTACAACCCCTGCTTCTCCCTGGATAGGCTCAACCATGAATCCCGCAACATTTGGATCTTCTAAGGCAATTTCCAAGGCTACGAGGTCATTGTAAGGGATTACTTCATACCCGGGCATGAAAGGTCCAAACCCCTGATAACTGCTGGGATCGGTGGAAGAAGAGATGGCGGCAAGGGTGCGTCCCCAAAAATTGCCAGCGGCAAAAATGATCTTGGCCTGATTTTGTGGAACCTGTTTCACGGTATACGCCCATTTGCGACATAGCTTAAGCGCTGTCTCGCCCCCTTCAACTCCAGTGTTCATGGGAAGCACCTTATCGTATCCCAACAAATTGGTGATGTACTGCTCATATGGACCAAGGGAATCATTGTAAAATGCCCGTGAAGTCAGGGTAAGCCGCGTAGCTTGCTCCTGCATCACCTGGACCAGTTTGGGGTGACAGTGCCCCTGATTAACGGCACTGTAAGCTGAGAGAAAATCAAAATACCGTTCTCCTTCTGGGTTCCAAAGGTAAATCCCTTCTCCCCGGGAAAGTACCACGGGAAGCGGGTGGTAATTATGGGCGCCGTATCGGTCTTCAAGTTCAATTGCTACTGATGAGGTTATTTGTTGCGTGCTTGAAATCATATTGTAAGGTGGTAGATAAAAAAAGAGGAAAATTCAATTCTAAAGATTGTAGCTAGTTATGATTCATAACGGTTGAAAAAGTAGTAAGTTTGAATCATGAAAACAAAAGTGCTAATGCTTGGCTGGGAGTACCCTCCACATATAAATGGGGGATTAGGAGTCGCCAGCCAGGGACTTGCACATGCGCTTTCAGCTAAACTAGGCGTTAGATTATTGGTTCCCAGTGGCTCTATTTCGGCCCCCGAAGCCCAATTGGAAATTATTCCGGTAGATCAGCTTGAAATTGATAATTTAGAGCGTAGTGGGGAGTACCGGGAAATTAATCAAATAGAAAAAACCTACATTCAAAGTCAGCTCCGAGGATATGGCCACCCAGTTGTTGATCTTGCTGCCCTACAACAACCTCCGATTAAAATTAAAGAGCATAAACCAGAAATCTCTCCTGCTGATGCCCACAGGTCTGGACCCTTTCAACCAGAGTCCCTATATGGGCCTGACATTGCGGAGCAGGTGTTTCATTATGGGGAAATTGTTTCAGATTTAGCTCAACAGAAAAATGATTTCGATTTGATTCACGCCCATGACTGGATGACGTTTCCAGCAGGGATGGAAATTAAAGCGAAGACAGGCAAATCTCTGGTGTTGCATGTACATTCGCTTGAATATGATCGTAGTGGAGCCACGGGCGATAATTGGGTTTTCGATTTGGAAAAACGTGCGATGGAGGAGGCCGACTTGGTCATTGCGGTAAGTGCTTACACATCTGGTGTAATAACCGATATCTATAAAATAGATGCGGATAAGGTGTTGACCTTGCACAATGCGCCTGAATCAGTGGTTTCTTATCGACGTCAGAAGCCATTTCCAGAAAAACTGGTGATCTTCATTGGTCGCCTCAGCCCTCAAAAAGACCCTTTTGCATTTTTGGACATGGCACAAATGGTTCGGGAGGCTATCCCATCTACGCGATTTGTGCTAGCAGGTGATGGCGAACTGCTTCCGAGTTTAAGTGAAGAAATTGCCAAACGAAAAATGGGCTTATTTACCCATTTGACAGGCTTTTTAACCCGGGATAAATTGCAAGATTTGTTGGCCATAGCTGATGTATTGGTGTTGCCTTCGCGGTCTGAGCCCTTTGGCCTTGTGGCCTTGGAAGCGGCTCAATTTGGGGTCCCAGTAATAATAAGTGAATGGGCAGGTGCTGCCGAAGTGTTGCCTTCAGCCATTGTAGCTGACAGTGGCACCGGGCGTGGATTTGCAGATGAAGTTATTTTCTTGTTGGAAGATCCAAAGAAATGCAAAACCCTTAGCAGCACTTTGCAAAAAGAAGTGGCCAACCTTAACTGGGAAGAAGTCGCCAGTCGACTGGTTGATGCCTATCAACGGATATTATAAATTTATGTAATTGTACCCCTTCTCCCTCACCTCTCCACCTCTTTAATATGCCTGGTATTTGTCTGCTGTTTCGATTGGAGATGCCGCTCAAGGTGCATCCCTATTCTTTTTTTGACTTGGGCGTGCAGCACGAATACATCCATCAGGCGAAATTATTGGCAGATTTCCAACAAGATGTGGAGCAAACCTATGTGCCCTTCTTTGAAGGAATACTACCCATTTTAAAAAATACCCCTCTGTGTTTTAGCCTTTCTATTCAAGGGCTTGCGTTAAGGAACCTGTTCAAAAGTTCTCCTAGGCTTAGCGAGGTCCTCAAAGATACCACCGAAACTGGTTCGACTGGTTTGTTGGCAGAACCGGTAGCTGATTCCCTGGCATTTCTACATGATAGAAAGGAATTTAGTCGGCAGCTAGAGTCACATGGACTGTTGCTACACCAACACCTTCGGCAGACGCCCTATTACATTCGGAACACCCAGTTGTTGTACCATAATTTTCTTGGGTATTTCGCGGCCGTCCACGGATATCAGGGCATTATCACCAGTGGAGTTGATCGATTTATGCACGGGCGAAGCCCGCATTTTCTCTATCAGCCTCCCCATACCCCAAAAGTGAACCTCCTGATGATTGATCAGGGCTTGTCCAATTATCTGGTTCAAACCTTAAATGGCGATCACAACAGAGAGCAGTTTTTGCAGGGACTTGAATCGTCTTATCATGATGATTGGGTAGTTCTGGAGGTGCCTTTGCTAGCTTTGGCAAAAAAAGGAGAGCAAGTGGTAACCTCTCAAATCGAATTCTTTTCAGATTGGGTCGGTTTCGTTGAGTCTTCACATGCTTGGGAGTTTGTCCTGCCTGAAAATATTTCTCAGGAGGTTCCAAAGGGAACCTACAACTGCCCAAGTTTTAATATGCCGGCTCATGGTGGGGATCAAATAGGCAATTTTTACGGAAATGCGCTTCAGGCAGAGGCCATCGAGACGGTTTTTGGCCTGCGGGATGAGGTGCTATCAACTGAGCATTATCCTACCATTCGAATGTGGGAAATGCTTCAGGGGGCTCGCTTTTTCCACTGGATGGGATACCATGAAAATGGTCAAAATCCATTCGGGGGTCCCCAGCGGGCGTATGCAGCCTATATGCTGATGTTAGCAGACTTTCAACAAACACTACAACAGCGGGCTAGCTAACGTTCGCCTTAGAAGCCAATGGCAAAGTAAAAATCACCTTCGTTCCGACTCCTTTCCCATTTTCTACTCTCAGGCTTCCCCCATTTAATTCGGCCAACTCCTTACACAGAATCAACCCCACTCCGGTGCCAGATTCTCCAGCAGTACCCTTTTTGCTGCGCTTGTCCAGGGAAAATAGATTTTCAAGTTGATTTTTGTCCATGCCTACCCCATCATCTGTGACCGTAATCTCCAGAAATTCTCCAGAAGGTTGACTGGATACGCTCACGCTTTCTCCTGAGGAGGTAAATTTGATTGCATTCCCTACCAGGTTCCGAAGGATGGTTTGGACCCCGTCTCTATCAGCAAATACGTGGTGATCCGAAGCGATAGAAGTTTGCAGGGCAACTCCTTTGGCATCCGCATTGGCAGAAAATAATTCCTCTGTTTGATTCGCTAATTCCAGCAAGTTCAGGTCCTGTGGATGGTGGGGGATTTTACCGGTTTGTTGCAGGGCCCAGTTCAGTAAGTTATCCAAAAGTCCGCTGAGGTTCCGGGTAGTGGCACCTACATTTTCTCCCAACTTCGCCATTTTACCCATATCATTTTTTTTC
>JBCDIQ010000190.1:0-10871 GCA_039024295.1 Bacteroidota bacterium
GCCGTGATGGGGATTATCTGGATCCAGCCTTATCAATAACCCATTTCCATAAATTCCCATGTCCTCAAAAGCGGTATCAGGAGAATTCGTATAGCCTGCCACCAGATAATCCCCATCACGGCATACGGCTATGGAAGTAGCCCAATCTTGCCCTTGCCCACCAATGGTAGCATCGAACCGTTTGTTCCCCTTGGTGTCCACTTTGAGGAACCATACGTTTCCTTTTTTTGCTTCTTTTGACTTAGAAGCATGATTGGAATGAGATCCCCCCGCAATTACATATTCTTTGTAAGGTCCCTCAACCACGCCGTTGGCTTGGTCCTGATTTTCACCACCAAAAGTCTGAATCCATTCTGTAATGCCTGAAGAATCAATTTTTCCAATGATAAAGTCCGCCCCGTATTCAGGACTACCCAGTTCCTCATGCTGCAATAGAGTGGAAGAAACCCCCACAAAAACGACCCCACCATCAGAGGAACAGACTACATCGCGCAACTCCTGGTTCCCATCGATTTCCAACTCCCGTTCCCAAATGGTTTTTCCAAGGGTATCCACCTTTACGATCCATATATTTTTATTTTTCCGTGAGTTGCCCATTGAACGAATGGTAACTCCCCCCAGGATCAAGTGCCGGTCAGATGTAAGTGCCATGCTGGAAGGGATGTCATCTCCGGGTCTTCCGATAAAGTGCTGGCCTTGTAAAACAGGAAATACTTGGCACGATCCTGTCAGTGGAATAAAAAAAAGCACCCAAGAAAGAAGAAACAGGTTTTTACCCGATTTTCTCACCCTAATAAGTAGCTCCGGACCATTAATTATGCATAAGCAGGCCTGGGAAAGGATTCTCATATGTGTTAGAAATTAGCAAAAAGTGTACATTTTTGGCTTATGGGTCTTCTCAAACCTGAAAGTATAAGGCTCTCCTTACCATTCTGCCGTCTACAATAATTGGTTTTGGAATGATTTTAGCAAGCTGTAGAAGTGTCGAAAGGTTCATGTAATGGCCTAGTTCTTTTTTATTCAGAGTTCTGAATCCCAGAAATTATCTTTATGTCACAATTCAGAACCTGTATAATCAAAACTTCCAAAACCCTTTGCGATTTTTCATCATATCGATACACGCTTTCACCGGAGGTTTTTATGAATTGTCTTTTACAACGATCAAATTGGTTACTTGCTTGCTTTTTTTCTCTACTTATCTCTTTCTCTAGTGCTTTAGGCCAAAATGGGCAGTACACCTCAGACAGTTATTCTGGACGAGCATTTACGGGCGACTACCGTTATGTGACCACAGCATCAGATGGAGAAGTTTACGAAATCCGCGTAGACAGAAACATGAACCGCGTCAGGGTTATTAGTACAGGTTCCCGACAGTACAGAGACTGGGGTACAGCCGTCTTAAGAAAAGTCGGCACCAGAGGAAACGCTTATGAAGCCGTTTTCACCTATCAACAGCAGGAATTTGTCAAAGAAAAAAGGATACAAATTTACCTCCCGAATGGAGACGGTGATATTTGGGTGTCCTCAACAACGACC
This sequence comes from Bacteroidota bacterium, assembly GCA_039024295.1. Lineage (GTDB taxonomy): Bacteria > Bacteroidota > Bacteroidia > J057 > J057 > JBCDIQ01. The sequence continues at coordinate 1,537 of JBCDIQ010000190.1, forward strand.
TACACGGATGGCAACAAAAAGAACGTACCAGCGAAGAGATTCAATATGTCAAATACCAACTATCCAAATGACTACCTTAACACAGGAGGGGTGGGCATAGCCACCCACTAATCGAGCAGATTTCTCCTCGGTAGTAAAGAAACAGCGTAAAACGGTCAACAGCCGCCGTAAGCCCAGTCGAAGCATGCCCTGCTTCGACTTTTTTTATATCTCTAGCATGCTTTCCTTATACTGCTGGAAGTCGGTACCCATCTCAGCAATATTACGCAACTCATTCCCAATCAATAGTGGTAGCACAGGATGTGTATCTCGCCTTAGGGCATATTTTACATCTTCCTGGAGGTTGAGGTGAACCAGACGATGGAAGTGAGAGGAATTTCTAAAGAAATACCTTTTGCGCTTATTGGCAGATTTAAACAACGTCTGAGCCATCAAATTTGAATCCTGATAAGGAGCAAAATGATTCCGTAACTTATAGGCAACAGCACCAGCAAAAATGGTGTCTTCCATGGTGAAGTTGTTTCTCCAACCGGAACAAAGCAGGCAAACGTGCTGATTCATCTTAATGAGCCAGTCTGTCAGTAAGCTGATATTGGAAAAAGCCCCAATTACTATTTCGTGGGCATTTCTTGACTGAGCCGCCTTCAGGGCGCGGGTTCCGTTGGTGGTCGTGATGGCAATCTTGGCACCGGCGATATGAGGCTCCATGAATGAGAAAGGAGAATTACCAAAGTCAAACCCTTGTATTTGTTCTCCGTTTCGTTCGGCCGCCACAAGGTACCCCTGCTTTTTATAAGCCATACATTCTTCAATGTGCTCTACTGGAATTACGTGGTCTGCCCCATTTCCAAATGCCACACAAATGGAGGTAGTAGCGCGCAATATGTCTATCACCACCACAATGGCTTCCGATACATCAAACTCATCTATTAGAGATGGGGTCAGGCAGACATGAACGAACTTTTGGTTGGACTCTGCCATGAATTATTTTGTGATGAAAGGGGTTTTGATGACTACGGCCTCCAGGTCCTTTGACCGGACACGAATGCTTAAGGTAGAACCGGGCGTTGCCAGCTCAACTGGGACATAGCCCATGCCAATGCCTTCATTCAATACAGGGCTCATGGTTCCGGATGTGACAGTGCCCACAACTTTTCCTTCATGAACAATTTCATATCCACTGCGAGGGATTCCTCGCTGAGTCATTTTGAAGCTGACCAGTTTCTTGGTTAGCCCTTTAGCTTTTAGGGCCTGGATAGCTTCTGAGCCATTAAAAGGTCCTTTTTTCAGCTTGGTAATCCAACCAAGTCCTGCTTCAAGTGGAGAGGTTGTGTCGTTTATGTCATTGCCATAAAGCATATAACCCATCTCTAAGCGCAGGGTGTCACGTGCTCCTAAGCCGGTGGGTTGAAGGCCAAACTCTTCTCCCACTTCCAGCAAATCATTCCAAATTCGGACCGCATGCTCGTTGTATACAAAAATTTCAAACGTCCGTTCTCCCGTATACCCAGTTGTAGCAAGAAGGGATTTTTCAGCCCCATCGAAAGTACCTTTCCAACATTCATAGGTCCCCATGGCTGACAAATCCACCTCAGGTAGTAATTTTTGAACCACGGATTCTGCCTTGGGACCAGAAACTGCCAACAGGGAAGTCTGCTCAGAAACATCAATCATTTCTGCTCCCATGCTATTACTTGCACTTATCCATTCCCAGTCTTTGGTGATATTGGCCGCATTTGCGACAATCATGTACTGGTCATCCCGAATGTGATATACAATTACATCATCAACAATTCCTCCTTCATGATTCGGCAAACACGAATATTGAGCTTTTCCAGGACGCAGCCTGGAGGCATCATTTGAAGTGACTTTCTGGATCAGCTCTAGTGCTTTGGGACCTCGGATGATGAATTCGCCCATGTGAGATACATCGAACATTCCGGCAGCATTTCGGACCACCATATGTTCTGCTTTATCTCCTACATATCGGACAGGCATATCATATCCTGCAAAGGGGATCAACTTTGCCTGTAAGGATTCATGTACAGGAAAAAGCTGCGTCTGTTTACTCATGGGCGCAAGATAATAAGATTGCCCCCTGAAAAAAAATATGTAGCTTTGGGTAAAAAGCACGTTTGCCTTCAACTATTCACATCCAGAAAAAGCTGGAATACGCTGGCCACAGGGGATCAATCTTTGCCATGACAACCAGCAAAGATGAGCAATGGCTGTTCACTTCAGGAGATGACGGTGTGGTGGCCAGTTGGGAGTTACCAACTGGTTCTATTGATGGAAAAGCTGTTTTTACCATCAATAAATCCATTTATAGCTTATGCTACCTGGAAGGCCTGAACAAGCTCGTGGCAGGTGCGAGTGATGGTACCGCCTACCTAATTGATCTGGCAAAAAAAGAGGTGACCCACACCTACCAAAGGAGTAAAGAGTCTATATACCACCTGTTTTTCCATGCGCCTTCCCATACCATTTGGTTGCTCTTGGGGAAAGGGTTCCTGGCCCGGCTGGATGCAGATGATTTCACAGAGCTGAGCGTAGAACGATTGGCGAAAGACAACCTGCGTTCCCTTGTCCACTATCCGGAGCGAAATGCCTTGTTTGTGGGAACAAGCGATAATCGTATCATTGAATTGGACGACCAGTATTTCCGACCCATTCAACACTGGGAAGCACATGAGAATTCTGTTTTTTCCTTGTTGGTACATCCTGACACACACCTTTTGCTAAGTGGTGGCAGGGATGCCTACCTGAAAGCCTGGGACCTGCAACAGCAGGAGGTTGCTGAAGTTCGCAGCTTACCTGCTCACAATTTTACCATCAACGATATTGCCCTCTCTCCTTCCCGCGATTATTTCGCTACGGCCAGCAGAGACAAAACCATCAAAATTTGGGATGCTTACTCCCTTGAATTACTCAAGGTCATCGACCTGCTGAGAAACCAGGGTCATAAACACAGCGTCAACAAATTAAAGTGGTTAAAATCAGATAATTCCTTAATTTCGTGTGGAGATGATCGCCGTATAATTCGGTGGGAATTAGGGTTTTCTTGAAGAAACTGCCATGATTAGGCCAATAGAAATACGCAAGCAGAGCTTTCGAAAAGCTTTCCGAGGATATGATCCTGAGGAGGTCCATGCCTTTCTGGAAACTTTGTCAGCCGAATGGGAAAGGCAACTGGAAGATCACCACAAGCTGAAGGAATCTTATGAGCAGGTTCAAGCTAACTATGCTTCCCTCAAAGAGGTAGAAACCATGCTTCATAAAACCCTTATGCAAGCCGAACAATCCTCTAGAAACACGTTGGAAAATGCCCGTCAAAAGGCTGAGCTTAACCTTCGTGAGGCTGAAGCGAAAGGTCGAGAAATCATCCGGCGAGGAGTGGATGAACGGAAACGAATTGAAACAGAAATTCAGCAGCTAAACGAGCGAAGGGACCAAATTTTTCAGGAGCTTCAATCTTTTTTAGATGCTCAAATGCAACAGCTTAGGGTATTTGAACGGAGAGAACTCACTGGCCAGAGCTTTATGGAACAAACCCAGCAAGCTGAAGTCACTCCCCCTCCCACAGATGACCCGACAAATAGTTTCCTGGAAGAGGTCCGGGAACAAGCCAGCAGCAATGGACATACCGGTCCTCAGGATGTGTATGAGGACATTGCTGATGAACTGTAATCTTTCATTTTTTTCTGACAACTTTCGTATTACCACATGATACTAACGGATTCCCGTATTTTAGAGGAGCTGGACAAAGGAACCATAATCATAGAACCGTACGACAGACAATTCCTGGGAAGCAATAGTTATGATGTCCATTTGGGCGAGCACTTAGCTGTTTACCAGGATGAAGTTCTTGATGCCAAAAGCCACAATAAGATTGATGAGATCCTCATTCCAGAAGGGGGCTACGTGCTGCAACCCGGGATTTTATACCTAGGGGTGACAGAGGAATACACCGAAACTCACAGTCATGTTCCTTTCCTGGAAGGTAAATCCAGCACTGGCAGGCTGGGCATCCATATTCATGCTACTGCCGGAAAAGGAGATGTGGGATTTTGCAACACCTGGACCCTGGAAATCACGGTGGTGCATCCCGTAAGGGTTTACAAAGGCATGCCCGTAGGGCAATTGATTTACTTCGAAACAGTTGGAGAAGTGATCAACCACTACAACAAAAAGCCGAATGCAAAATACACCACTCGGACCACCAAGCCGGTAGAGTCCATGATGTGGAAGAATAAGTTTTAGGCGTATCTTTTCCTCTCCTTTACGTTATGGATCAAACAATGTCCATGAAATATTACCAGTTAGCGGTCCTTTGGGTGGTTTTGACTCTGGTATCTGTTAGCTGCGGCTCACAGTCAGACCAAAAACAGCTGGTGGAAAATGCCCCTTACATTTCTATCAAGCTCGAAGATGATACAGGTCGCAAGCTCTCCCTACCATCTGCACCAGAAAGAATCGTTTCCATAGCTCCCAATATTACCGAAAGCATTTTTGCCATTGGAGCAGGTGATATGATGGTAGCCCGGTCACAGGCATGCGATTATCCTTATGAGGTGGAAAGCATCCCTCCGGTAACTACCTATCCAGAACTGGACCTGGAGCAGATTCGTGCCACAGAAGCAGACCTGATTGTTACCACAGATGAGATTTTCACACAAGAGGACCTGGACCTGTTGAAAGTACTCGACATCCCTGTCTATTTACAGTCCTACGAGAAGCTACAGGACGTGTACAAAGGAATCCGAACCCTTGGTAAAGTGCTAGGCAAACAGGAACAAGCCAATACACTTGCAGATTCCCTGGAGGAGTTGGAAGGACAAATTATCGATTCTACTCAAAATGAGATCAAGTATTCCACCCTCATACTGATCAGTTCTGATCCCCTGATGGTGGTAGGGGGTACCGGATTTTTAAATGAACTCATTGAGAAAGCAGGCGGAAAAAATGCTTTTGGGTCCATTAAGGAGTCCTATCCTACTGTCACTCAGGAGGCTATTTTAAAAGCAGCTCCCGAATACCTGATTATACCTGGAAAACGCTCACAGGCATATGCGGAACTTATCAACCTCTATCCAGCCTTGACCAATACGCCAGCAGATATACAAAAACAAGTGTACTTGGTAAATCCAGACCTCTACTTCCGGCCTGGCCCCAGAATGCTGGATGCTTTACTGGAATTGACCAATATCCTTCACAGCAAGTATACCCGTTCGTCCTTTATTTCACCTTGAAGCTCCCCTGCCCTATCAGGTAATCTCCTTGGTACAAGCTGACATACTGGGTGCCTTTTTGGTATTTTTCTTCCTTGGGAATGGCGTAAGCGATACACGCCTCCTGTGAGACCAACTGATAGTTTATCACCGCTTTAGCGGAGTACATCATGCTCTTACCCTGATAGGTAAATTTTCCACTGTACCCCTCAATTGTATTGGTAGAAACAGTCCCATCGGGATTTTCATATACCAAAAATAATTCTTTGGAACCGGATTTCCCCAAGGGATTTTCAAGAATGCTGAAGCATAATTTTAAGGTTTGCAGCGAACCACGACGGAATTCTTTTTCAAACTTTTCTTTCCCATTCTTTCGGACATTAGCCACCCTAAAGTCAGCGGCTTTCAAAATCGCAGCCACCTCCAGTTTGGCCTTTTGTTCTTCTGTGGTTTCAATAAGGGCTGATCGTTCTTCTCTCAGTTGATCTTGGCTTGCTTCCAGGTTGGAAACCTGTCCAGTGAGTGCCTGATTGGCCATTTTTAAGGAATCAATCTCGGTTTTATACCCTTTTACAGATGCCTGTAACAGTTTAAGGCGGCTCTCCATGTCCTGAAGCTGCCGTTTGTAGGTATTACTGGTATTTTTGTAGCGATTGAGGCGAGAAACCAATTCCTCAATTTTGCTGTACTGCTCTTCTAATAAACGATCTTTTTCAGCTAGTTCAACATTCTTATCTTCCAGGGTAACTTGCAATTCCCGTAGTTCAGTATCTATTTCACTTACCTCCTGCTGAAGGTCTTCAATGGTTGAATCCTTTTTTTCGATTACTTCTGCTTGAGCAAAATACTTGGTGGCAAAATACCCCAAGGCGGATAGTACCAAAATCCCGACTACTACGAGAATAATTCTACCGGTATTTTCGTTTTTACTAGCCATAAGCGACAGTTTTTGAGCCACATATTTACACAATTTTACCAAATTTGTTCACACAATCCGAAAGCAGATGAATAAATCCTTTGGCCTGATCTTCTTAAGTATACTGTTGCTATTAACGGGATGTGACCCCGGGAATGTGGATTTAGATAACGCAGGTGCTGAGCGACTTCTTGTCACCATCTCCAATGTTCCCTATGATATGCCGCCTGCATCCTATAAAAGGATTCAGTTGGACCCGGGATTTCACGGGCTGATTATCCGCAATGCAGAAGGGGAAGTGATCAAAGACACCACAATTGAAGTGGGAATTGGTGGCTTGCTGAACGTTGCCAACAGTAACTACATCATTTGGCGAGACCTTTATGGAAATCCGGAATTAAAAGCAACTTTGTTAGACGAGCAAACCATTGAAGTTGGAGAGCAAGTATTTGTAGGTGATTTCACCTCCATTCCCACCAATCAGGTATATGTAGAGCAGGTGTGGGACTATTGCCTGAATGATGACTTTGGAGAACTAATCACTGCTTGGGAGCCCAATAAAGACGAGCGTTACCGAGTAAAAAGTAAACTATACCGTGAACAGGATTTTGTAACCGATTATATGAAACTCGCCACCCCCAAATAACATGCAGGAGCCCATACCATTAGACGACCTTGAGCTGAGCGTACTTACAGATCAGCAGTTTTTTCCAGCAAAGTTCCGTATAGGCAGCAAACTGGATCAACTGCTGAATTTGTTGAGAGACCAAATCAAACAGGAGATTGCCCCGCTTGCCCCCCACCTTCCAGACGCCTTCGACACCCAACAAGGAAAGGTATCCCGTGGCGAGAATTATAATTCTTTCCCTTATCGGGTACTGGATTTTCCCAAGGCCATGAGCCAGGATGATGTGTTTACTTTTCGAACCTTGGTCCTGTTTGGCCACCATGTAAGCTACCACCTGATCTTATCAGGCAGGTTTAAGCCTCCCTTCCAGGAACGAATTATTGCACATTCAGGGTCTTTACCAGAATCCATGATGCTCTCTGCACAGACCACGCCCTGGGAATGGGAATTGAATGAAACCACTTATGTGCCTGTTAGAGCCCTTCAAGAAGAAAAGGCTGCTGATGCCCTTCGACAGCATCCTTTTCTAAAAATTAGCTTTTTTGCTCCACTAGGCAGCTATATGGATATCCCTAAAACAGGGAGAGAAATCTGGAAATTGTGGCAGGCAGTCTTGTTTGGGGCGTAAGAACAGGGGGAATTTCCGCCAAATTCTCGTCAATAGCATTGTTTAGCTTGCCCACGGAATAAATCTCCGGTCGCATTCTCTATTGTTATTACCATGCGTTTCTTTTTGCTGTTTTTAGCTATTAGCCTTCTGTCTTTTGAAATAGGTGCTCAGCCGCCTGTTCGAACGCCTCACCGGCCTATTCAGAAAAAAGCTGAGTTTCAGGTGCGGGTGCGCGCCTACCCAACACCTGATACGATTTCTCAGGTATTTATTGACCCAATAAGTGGGGAAGCCATACGCGTAATTTCTGGTAGTGTGGGGGTTATGGGATCCAGAGGGGAAACCAGCAAAACGTTCAGGCAGCTTGGGTTGGTCCGGGAAAATGGTTCGCGTTTGAGCCTGCCGCATGGAGAATCATTTTTCGCGTACAAAAATGGCATCCTGTACACTGAGCGAGTAAGGATCAGCCTTGATAAGCGGCACATGATCAGTAATATTAAAAAGTATTCTGCCAATAAGCAGAAGCTGATTTTGCTGGATAAGGCCAGAGATACCTCTTCCATATTTTCGCCTAAGAGTTGGTTTCACCTTGATAAAGAAATTATCCGTAATTCACGGGCGTTTAACATGGGCGTAAATGGGGATTATGCCCTTTGGGCAGAAAATACCCCTCACCCACTCACTTTTCTCTTAAAGCGACTACATCTTCCCACAGGAGATACCTTGCTTAGAAAAGAAGTGGCCCTTGCCCAGTCTTCTCATTTGTTCATCAGCCGAATGCAGGGATTTGGGCTACGGCAGGTACACCTCACTTCAGACATTGCGGTCATGCACAGCATGTTTAGCCCTGATACAGGGGAGGTAGCCCATATTTTTTCGGCATTTGACCTAAATGGAGAATTGCTGTGGGAAAAGAAACTGGGGTATTTTATCATGGCAGAACCTCATCCCTATGATGAACTGTTTATTCTCTCCCAAAATCCTTTGACCAATCAACAATTACATTGCCTGGACGCAACAACTGGGGCGGTCAAATGGAAACAACCCCTTTATGACTTGTATACCAATGATCTCATTTTTGATTATCGTGTAGCCGATCCGGAGCAATTGGTTGTGCATGACATGAAATCTATCAAAAATGGGGAGTACCTGGCACTTATTGTTGGCCAGATTAATCCGGGAACTGGCATCAGCGACATGAACCTCCTTATGCTGTACAATCGACTGGGAAAGCTTGTATACCGATATCACCTAAAGGAACCAGCAAGATTTTTTAAGCTTCGCGAACGCAACATGGAGTTTGGAGTAGTGTCAGAAGAGCATATCTACCGATTCTGGGGAAAATAAAACCGGAAGCACAGGCTTGCACCTACACTTCCGGTATTATATGTGTTAAAAGTTAAGCTGAATAAAAAAATTCAGCCTTGCTCAGGGAATATATACTAAATGCGTCTTGCTCCGAGAACTCGGTCTACCGTGGACATTCCAGCACTGGCAATTCCTGCAACCGCCCCAAGAACAAAAAAGATAGAACCTATGAAAACTTTCCAATTCAGGTTATATGAAAGGTTATTGATCACTTCCACGGTATTACCTGTACTGGAAGTTATCATTTCAGTTCCCTCAGAACCTTGGCCATATCCAGAAAAGATAAGGAAAATTCCTGCTACTATAAGGACAAAGCTCATCATTCCTGCAATCTTCATAACGAGAGAATAAGTTTTGTGGGTTAATCAATATTATCAGTACAAATATATGTAAATATTTATATTTGTTTAGCAAAATAAGGGAAGTTTATAGAGAAAAAGGGATGATTTATGTCATACAAGGATGCGACTATCCGGGCTAGCATTCCTCATAAAATAAAAACGCCCCCCTAAACAATGCCCCCTGCTTTTTTGTCTTTAACCAAAATTGTAAAGGCAATAAATAAAAAATTAGGGGACTCTATCC